>RFQK01000355.1 GCA_009925045.1 Methylococcaceae bacterium | reverse complement strand
ACCAACTGTGTGGATGGGACCTCGCCTTTCCAAGTCAGGGTACCTAGGCCACTACTGCTTTGTGTGTAAAGTGCAGATCCCATATTTGCAATCGTATGGGACTGGTTACTCGCATCAACCCAAGTGAGGGCTGCCGATATGGTTGAGTAATTGTTTCCGCTAGTTAAATTGCTTACGCCACTAACATAGCTTGTAATCGAAACTAGACCAGCTTGAGGAATATTAAAGTCTTCACTAAGTGCCAGTGATTGCTCGAATATGGCAGGAATAACTGCTGTACCCGTCTTATAGAGTAATTTGAAATTATCAATCTGGAAATCGGCTTTATTATCACTGGCCGCTGTCAGACCGCTGCCTATGAACTTGAAGCGAACATCTGCTAAGTTGCTTGCACCAGTTAAATAGGACTTAATGTCTTGGCTAAAAGCAGAACTGGATGAGCCTGTATCTCCGGTAAACTCTTGAATTGTTGTATAGGTACTGCCGCCATCTTTGGATATTTGGAGACTGATTTTTTCTCCTGTAGCAGACAGTTGGTTTGTGCCGTAATCAAAAGTCAAATTGACTGATTGAGTCGCATCGAGACCTGTAAGGTCAATCGAACGATAAATAGCAACGTCACTAGAACTGCTACCTGTAAAAATCAACCCTGTACTGCTACCAAAAATTAATGAGTTGCTATTTTTGCTAGCTTGAATAACGCCAGATGATGGTTGGTTATTATCATTGAACTCAGTCCAAGTTGTGGTCCATGATTTATTGGTATAACCACTTGTTCCTGAACTGGTTGAAGATGTTGATTTATAAGATGAACTGCTGAATTTATCGTAATAATAGTAAGAACCTGCAGTAGCGGAAGGCGATATTGTTGCTGTAGTAATGGTGGTTGAACCTGTGGGCACGACACGTATCAGGTCGGTTAAACTACCATCATCCTCAGTGGAGGCTATGCCATCAAATCCAAGTGAATTATCGGCAAAATAGAGTGTTTTAGTTTTTGCTAATGCTGCAGTATCGGTATTGGCATTTGATCCAGGTGTAGTTGGGTTATCTGTTGTCGCTCCTGAAATTGGGTCAGTGTATTCAACTTTAACCGAGTTTCCGGTTAGTGCGGTCAGTCGTCCGGAGTTATTGGTGTTGTAGCTATTGTCAGTAGAGCTTAACAGTGACCCACGAAAAATACCTGTAGCTATTCCGGTTTCCGTTAAACTGACATTTTCGGTTTCTCCAGTTGAAATGTTGGTGACTTTTACTGTAACTGTGTCTGCAGAGCTACTGTTAAAATTCTGATCAGAATCGGTGACCTGAATATAAAAAGTCCCGTTTTCAGAAAAATTTCCTGTGGATTGTGTATAGCTATTATCGTAATAAAAACTGACTAAACCGTCGCTAGATGCTGGAAGACTAGCAAAGGAGCTTGCTGTTTTTATGTTGAGATTACCGCTTAAATAATTACCAGCAATGCCTGGTGCTGATGGATTGTCAAAAATCGTTCCTGTTGTAGGGT
>RFQK01000354.1 GCA_009925045.1 Methylococcaceae bacterium | reverse complement strand
GAGGTTTTGATGTAGGCTTAAAGGAATCAGGGTGTTGAGGCGTTTGGTTGCTTCTTTGGCGGTTGCTTGTTCTGTTTCGATCATAGGCCGTCTCCTTTCGGTTGGGGGGGGTGTTGATTATGATCATAGTCTGCTCATCAAAACCTCTCGGTTCATTTGCAATGATCATACTATGCTCATGATGAGAGAGGGGCTTGCACCGAACGGGCTGTAATCAATCGCTCCATTGGTGTAATGGGTCGCATAGCCCGCAACAATTGTATTGCCGATGGTTGCACTCGTGCCGGTACCATTAATCGTGGTTGTGCCGGTATAGGTATTGGTTTCAGACAAGGTTAACGTACCACTACCCGTCTTGGTCAACGAACTAGTCCCACTCAGTACTGTACCAAAAGTCACTGCATTGCCGTTGGTATCAATATTCCATTGCTGTGAACCAGTGGTGGCAAATCGACCTGAAAAATCGGTGTTGATACCCGAATATTGAAGTGTGCCACCCGTCATGAGCAAACTGCCGACTGGGGTGGCGGGATTTCCCAACGCACTGCTATTAGCCACCACCAGGGTACCTGCAGCAATAGTTGTAGGACCCGTATAAGTATTGTTACCAGTAAGAGTTGTGGTGCCGATGCTGGTATTTAGTTTTTTGAATTGTCCGCTGCCACTGATGGGAGCACTAATGGTAAAGCTTGATGCTGTGCTAAGTTGCAATGTGCCATTATTCACAACGCCGCTGGTATTTCCAAGAGTACCGTCACCACTCAGCTGCAATATTCCGCTATTGATGGTGGTTAAACCAGTGTAAGTATTGTTTTTTTTAAAGCTCAGGATATTTGACCCGGTATCCTTAATTAAATCCCCACCCCCACTTATTACTCCCCCCGCTAATGTACTCCCAATAGTCTGCGTGCTTGAGGTAGTCGAAGAATATTGGAATGTTGCACCCGTAGCAATTGAAATATCACCACCATAGACCATTGAGGAACTTGGACTACTCAATGAACCAGCACCACCGATCTGCAAAGTGCCCGCGTTGATGGTAGTGGAGCAGTTGGGCATCAGCATCGCCCAAGTCGTCACCGCTTTAACAAGCTTTGAACCACTACCACACCGTTTGCAAACAGTGAGCCACGCACACACCTTTACCTGGATCGACGACACACTTGCCACCATTCCTGAAGCGACAATCGCCGCGCTAGAAGCGCTCGGACACGTCGATGTGTTGCTTCTCGGCGGATACGACCGAGGCATTTCCTATCAGAAAATCGTCGATGCAGTGGTTGAGAAAAAAGTTGGCGCAATTGCCTTCTTTAAACCATCCGGCCAAACCATGTATGATCTCCTTCGTGAACGCTATCCAGAAGAACGCTGGCCCCAAATGCGCGTGATTGAGACGATGGAAGACGCGGTCCGCTTCGCCTACGAGCACGCTCCACGTGGCGGAGTGGTGCTCCTTTCACCGTCATCGCCAAGCTTTGGACAGTTCAAAAATTACGAGGATAAATCTGCACAGTTTCGTCACTGGATCG
>RFQK01000353.1 GCA_009925045.1 Methylococcaceae bacterium | reverse complement strand
GTGGTATTAGATGAGCCTAATTCTAATTTGGATGAACAAGGTGAGTTGGCGCTGGAAAAAGCCCTGTTGCAGCTTCAGGCCATGCGCACCACGGTGCTGATTGTGACGCATCGCAATAATGTTTTGGCTAGGGTTTCCAAGCTGATGATCTTAAAAGACGGTGCTTTAGTGGTTTATGGCCCTAAAGATCAGGTGATTGCTCATCTTCAGCAACAGCAACAGGCCGCTGGTGCTTCCGCCGCAGCCCCAGCCCCAGAGGCAGAGTAAGTAATGACGGAAAAAAACTCGATAATCAACGCCATACCTAAATCTTTACATACTGATGATGGTCCGGTCAGAAAGATAGGCGGTTTAATTGTTTTAGTCACTTTTGGTATTTTTGGGGTGTGGTCATTTTTTGCCCCTATGGATAGCTCGGCATTAGCGCCGGGTGTTGTGGTGGTTAAATCCTTTAAAAAGACGGTTCAGCATCTTGATGGCGGCATCGTAGCCAAAATTCTGGTGAAAGACGGCGATCTGGTTAAAGAAGGCGACACGCTCATCACTTTGGATGATGCGCAAATTAAGGCCCAGTTGGGAATTGCTTTTGGTCAGTATTTTGCTTTTGCCGCTCAGGTGGCGCGTCTGGAAGCTGAGCGTGATCAAAAACCACAGATTGATTTTTCTAAAATGCAGGATGATGGCACTGATCCGCGTGCCCATGAAGCGAAACTGGCTGAAACCAATGCCTTTTTGGCCAGAAAAAACGCGTATGAAGGCCAGATTTCGGTCTTGCAACAGCGAGTTCAGCAAGTCTCGAGTAAAGTACAGGGTTTGCAGGCTCAGGTAGTCAGTAAACAGGCGCTTGCCAGTTCCTATGCCGAAGAAATCAAAGATCTTAAGGAACTGTTGGCCGAGGGTTTCGCGGATAAATTAAGAGTGCGTGAACTGGAGCGGCAACATGCGGTTCAGACCGGTGAAACGGCGCAGTTAACCGCTGAAATTGCAACCAATCAGTTGCTGATCAGTGAAACACGTCTGCAAATTTTGCAGTTGCAAAAACAGTTTCAGGAAGAAGTGGCTGCTAAACTCAGTGAAGCGCAGACACAATTAAATGATGCCACGCAGCGTGTGAACGCCAATCGCGACAAACTGGAGCGCGTTCTGGTTAAAGCGCCGGCCAGCGGGATGGTGATGGGCCTTGCTGTTCATACTGAGGGGGGCGTGGTGCCGCCGGGTAGCCCGATTCTGGATATCGTGCCTCAGGATGCTGAGCTGATTATCGAAGCTCAGGTTTCGCCTATGGACATTGATCGTGTCACCGTTGGGTTACAGGCCGAAGTCCGCTTTAGTGCTTTTAAACAATCCAAGACCCCGAGAATGTTCGGACAAGTGAGTCAGTTGTCGGCTGATAGATTTGTCGATCCGAAAACCGGAGCGCCTTATTATCTGGCCCGGGTTGAATTAACCGAGGACAGCCGTCAGGAACTTGGCAAACTGCAGTTATTGCCGGGTATGCCCGCCGAGGTTCTGATTAATACTGGGGAGCGC
>RFQK01000352.1 GCA_009925045.1 Methylococcaceae bacterium | reverse complement strand
AATTCCAACGAGTGTAGTATGGAGAAAAGTTTGGCGCTTCATAAGGCGAGCTAGGACCATTGGCTTGTGAATAGAAACGCATGGCATTATCAAAATCATTATGCTCATACCAAACCCCGGTATTGAGTTTATGCGCGCCTAAATCCACATTCAGCGCCGACAAAAAGCCATTCCGATTAATATCAAAGCCTAAAGTTCTGAGTGCCACAGGACCCACTGTACCTGATTGAGGTGGATCAGGTAACCACCAGGTGCCTGTGCCTTTTTGATCGTGATGATAGGCTGTGGTTTTGACTGAGACCCGATCACTAAACGAGTGATCATAGGTAACACCGGCTAATTTATCTTCACGTATGCCAGAGCCGTTGTAATACGAATCGTCCGGACTGGTGATTAGGCCATTTGGTGACTGTACTGGGGTAAATGTGGCATTACCGGCATTGACGCCGATCTGTTTTGCCAGTGCCCAATTGGGTGCAAGATAGTCGTTTTTATAACCCAGTCGATTAATACTGTCTTTTGATAAATCCATATAATCGGCTTCTTGACGGTCTGACCAGTTAAAGAAGGCGCTTAACTTAGAATTCTCAAAATTAGTAACCAGTTTAGTATTCACCTGAGTTTGATTTTGCTCACCCGAGCCCTTCCACTTATCCAGGCCCTGATCACTGATGCTGACGGCAATTTTAGTACCAGTATTGCCTAACAAACCTGAATCATATCGTCCAAATGTTCTTAAGGCAGCGTATTCGCCAACCGTCTGCTCTACTTTTCCACCTGCTTTATCAGACGGATCTAAAGAGTAGAATTGTAAAGTACCGCCCAAATTACTATTTGATGCAGTGCCCAATGCACCTACACCTTGGGAAACAGCAATTCTGCCTATGTTTTCTGATGAAATCGCGCGCGAAATATGTAAACCGTTATAGTTTCTATAGCTCATGTCGCCTAGAGGAACATCATCTAAGGTGAAACCTAGTTGATTTTGATTAAAGCCACGGATACTGATCCGACTACCCCACTCATAATTTCCGAGACTGTCTGCAGAGTTAAAATTTACACCCGGTAATTTATTGAGTGCTTGCAAAGGACTGGTCCCCGCAGTCGCAACACCAATATCAGCACTCGTGACAGTGGTTACTTGTCGACTTTGGCCTCTACCTGTTACAGAAACATCAGCGAGCTGTTTTACTTTCGATTCATCATCCTTCACTTTAGAAGCTTTTTCTTTGCTTTTGTCAGTGCTGTCAGCGTCTTCTGCAGCATGAACTGATGGACCATATAAAGCTAATAAAATGGCGGTGCTTAAAATGAGACGGCGTCCATTCATAATGACTCCCTGTAAATTAATGTTAAATTTATTTGAAATTTTTCAGCAATATACAGGTAATTCCGAAGAAAAATAAACGCTCAATTTAGAATAAAATATCTAATTTCAATATATTTTATAACGCGATAAGTAAATTATTTTTAGGAATAAGGCATACATGAAGAATGGGATAAAAAATAACTATAAACAAGCTCAGAATATTTGGTTTTATTGTTGTTATTTATAAAAC
>RFQK01000351.1 GCA_009925045.1 Methylococcaceae bacterium | reverse complement strand
CTGTTGCTGTTGCTGTTGCTGTTGCTGTTGCTGTTGCTGTTGCTGTTGCTGTTGCTGTTGCTGTTGCTGTTGCTGTTGCTGTTGCTGTTGCTGTTGCTGAGCATTTTGTGCTTGTAAGGCCTTTTCAACCAAGTCTTTATTATATTTTGCATCCGCATGCTCAGGCTCAAGCTGCAAAGCCTGTTGATAAGCCTCCATAGCCCCGCGCAAATCACCCGACTTAGCCAACGCATTGCCTCGATTGTAATGTGCGTTCGCACTTTGACTGTTTTTCAATGTCTCTGCCGCCTGTTGATATTCACCGGCTTTAAACTGCGCAGCCGCTTTCCATTCCGGATCATTAAATTGTTGAGCAGCCTGCGGATAATTTTCTTGTTTAAATGCCTGAACGGCTCGCTGATCAGCAGTCTGCCATAGAGCTTGCCAATCCAAAGCATGGCTGGGTCTAGGCAAGACCCAAACCAGTAAAATCAACACCCACAATCCCCGACGAAACTGCAGTGCCGCCCAAGGCAAAACCCACAACAAGAGCCAGGGCCCGACTTCCAACCATTGAGCTTGGTTACCGGCCGTTTTACCCAAACCTTGATCCAGAACCGGCCGATTGAAGAATGTGCTTAATTGCTCAATATCCTCATCATCAGCCGTAATAGCCTGATATCGACCATTACCCTGACTGGCTAGTTGTTGCAAAGGCTTGGCAGTTAATTGCGTCAAAACGATACCGCCCTGTTGATCTTTAACAAAACCACCACCCACCATGGGAATGGGCGCCCCTTGCGCAGTCGCTACTGCAAGAACCGACAATCGATAAGCCTCTAAATCAGGCTCAGGTAAGGTATCAACACTGTCAGTCACCAGTAAAATATCGCCTTTGGCAAATCCCGCTTGTCTGAGTAAGCCCATTGCCTGATTAATGGCGAGCACTGACTGATTACCCGCAACCGGCATAATATCGGGCGTTAACGCTTCTAACTGCGAGACAATAGTTGCTGTATCAGAGCTTAAGGGGGTGACTGTAAAAGCGGCGCCACTATAAACCAGCAGCGCAGTCTGACCGTCTTTACGTTTGGCCAACAAATCGGCAATTTTATAGCGCGCCTGGATTAAACGACTGGGCTGTATATCAGCCGCCTGCATTGATTGAGAAAGGTTTAGGGCAATCACCAGAGCCGACTGATTGCGATAAATGGGTGCCGGCAAACGTTGCCAGGTCGGCCCCGCTAAAGCCAGTATCACCGATAAACCTGCCAGACTATTCAGCCATAATTGGCGACGGTGCGGCCCACCTGCTTCCTGGTGTAATACATGTGGCAACAGAGCCGAATCACAAATTGCCAACCAATGCCGATGGGTAAATTGACGCCGATGATAGCTAAACAACAGGGCTATTGCCGGAAGGATGGCCAGCAACCACCAAGGGCGCAAAAAATGAAATTCACTTAATTGCGATAGCATCTAATCCACCCAATCAAGGCCAATGACAACCAAGCAAAAGCCAAAGGCCAGATAAATAATTCACGTTGTGGACGAAGATAATGCGGGTCTTTTTCCACAGG
>RFQK01000036.1 GCA_009925045.1 Methylococcaceae bacterium | reverse complement strand
TTTAGAAATTACGTGTTCAGCCGGTTTGCTAAAACGAAAGGTCTCGCCATACAGGGCTAAGGTAATAACGTCCAGAATACTGGTTTTTCCGGAGCCATTAGGGCCGGTAATTGCAAACACACCGCTTTCAGCAATCGGTCCCTGATCGAAATCGATCCGGCCTTCACCGGCAAGGGAATTGATGTTTTGAAATGAAAGATTCAGGATTCGCATACGCTATTGATGTCCGTGATATTCCTGTCGTTACGCTTGCTGGTTAAGCCCCAGGAAATGCTTTTATCTGAACATGTTACACGATGGCGTCGTTTCCTGAAACCGTCTAGGCCAATTGACTGTTAACTGCAGTGGATCAGTGGCTTATGGCCCGAGGATTTGGACACTGAATTCAGCCTTATCAATTGCTGGGTCGTTATTGACTAAGCCCGAAAAATCGCTGGCGGATGCGAATGGAATCAAGCCTGAATTATTCCGTTTCAGACTGAAACTAATCGATTCTTGCTGGTCACTGTATTGTTTGACTGACAATAAACCCGGACTCAAACCATTCGGGCTATTTTCGAGGCCAGCACCGACTTCAATGATGTCGCTTGCGCTGGAACACCAGCCAGACTGATTGATTAGACAATAGGGGGCAAATCTATTGACGGCCAGTTCATAAAAAGGGATCTGGCTGATAGCGTTTTTGTTTTTTGAGAGCAACTGCTTGAGACCCAGGACAGTAGTGTTATCCATGTAGTCGACATATAAACCTCTGGCACTGAGTAACAAAAAATCACCGAGCTTGAGCGGCCAGGGTTGAATCAGCGTATCTAGGATTTGGTGTTTGTCTGGCCATTGAATACTGGAATCGGTGTCGCCAGGACGAATTTGTCCCCAGAAACTGTCAGAGTTACGGATTACGGTGGTCAGGCTTGCTTTTAACCAATCCTGATAGGGAGTGAGATTGTTTTGTAACCATTGCCAAGGCACTAAGATTAAGTCTAGTCGATACCAGTCCTGATAAACCTCGAGCTTGCCATTGATGTTTCGAAAACGGCAGCTTTCGATATAGTTGCCGCTGCTCACTATTTGTCCTTGGCTGTTGTAGTGAGGGTGTTGGCCATTATTGTAATCCTGTTGATTTCGAAATGGATCATAACAGCGGTCCCGAATGCCATGCGCCGGGTCGCAATAGGCCTGCCCAGCACTGTCGACAATATTGAGTTTAGGGTCGTGATGATCGCGACAGCAGCGTTCACACAAGGTATTGGTTTGAGTACTGCATTGACCGCTTACTTCATCTAAAGCACACCCTTGTGCCTTTAAGACAGTGTCACCTGACTGCGGAAACAAGGTTTGCTCCACACTGTCCCAATGCCCATGAGCGCTGGTTTTTTGGTAGCCATCAGCGCTAAATTGACATTGGCAACTGACCGTCAAAAAATCGCTTTGTTTTAAAACATGTCCCTGATGGTCGACTGTTACCGCACGGATTTGCGTCGCTTTTTCCTGATCCAGGGATTTAACTTCGGTAATCAGCTTAGATAAGTCATCAAGTGCAATTGGAATATCAGGAGAAGCCGAGTCAGTCTGTTGTTGCAGTATGGGCTTATGAGTAACCCCAGTGGCTTGGGGACGATATAATAAGATTTCGCTGAGTGGGGAGAGCGCTGCGACTATACCTTGTACATTAATTTGTTTTATCTCATCCCTTTCAAACCAGCTTACCTGAATACTGACACGTTTTTGATCGGGATAGGGCGGTTGTTTGGTTTGATCCTGATAAATTAACTGACTGTTTTGCCAATAACCGTTTTCGACTTGCCAGGACAGATTGAATTGAGGGGACAGGCTCCCTGTCCAGCGTTGCTCAACTGGACCGGCTGGTAGTAGCAAGGAACCTTTGATTTGCTTGCCACCGCTGTTGTTTTGAATGTCATTGAAATCAAAATCGGCAGTACTTTGCAGTTGTCTGAAGTCTTTTAGATCATCAAATTTTTGTTCGGCCAGGCGCCATGCCAGGCGTTGATTGCGGGTACTGGCATGATGCAATTGAAACTGAGTAAACAGGGCACTGTGCATGGCAATACCCAGACTTATCACGGTTAAAGCAATCAAAATCTCCAGCAGGCCCAAGCCATCGATTTTACTCATAAACTATCATTCCAACTACCACTCAATAGCAGCATGGCCCCGCGTTCACTGGTGGTTGGTTTGCTGAAATAGTCCGCATAATCTTGCCAGATAAGACTACTGACCCCTTGTAGTCTGTGATTAAGATCGCGATTACTGATTAAACCGCCATACACTAAACTGTTGCTTTCAAAGTAGAGTGATTGGCTATGATCTTCTGATGCGTCGGCCTGAAAATCGACAATCAGGCCGTAAATTTTTGCATGGGCATTAACGTGCAAAGGCACAGCATGCAAAACCAGAATCACTGCTTTGGGGTCATGAGCAGCAGCCTGTCCCAGATTATTTAATTCACAAACACCATCTCCTTCTATCCAATACAAACCACTACTATTTTCGTTAAGCGTCCGGCATTGATCCGGGCTGAGTATGCGGGCGCTTTCTTGTATGACGAGGTATTGATTGCTGTTAATGCCAAACAAATAGCTAAAGATATCGTCCGGAAACTCTCCACCTTGAGATTGCAATCGAGTCTGGTCAGCGATGCCATTATCTAAACCTAAGGATAGATTTAAAATCTGGTCTGCATTGAGACTGATAAGACTTGAGGTGCTGGCCGGCTGAATTTTCCCTGTTGACCAAATCGCTACCGGGATGTTTGGGCCGCCACCATTTGGATTAGGGCTAATATGTAATTCGCTATCAGCCGATAAGCTTCCCGGAAAAATCAGTGGGGCAGGGATTTGCGTTGCCTCAAGCCAGTTGATATAGGCGATGCTTCGGGAAACCATTGCTAGGCTGGCTGTCGGGTCATTGGCTTCACTGCTGATTTTGATGCCTTGCATCAGGCCGGTATTCAATCGAGAGAGTTTGGTACAAACCTGAGTCGTCAGATTAAATGTTTTACAACTGCTATCAGCGATTGCTGTCAGGGGTTTGCGCAAACCTGCCAGAGTTTCCAGATTGCCTGACTCAGCCTGAATTCGAGTTTGTATTGAACTACTTTGGTAACGTGAACTCCATAAATCAATGAGTTGTTGCCTGGCGCTATTGATCAGGATGCCGCCACTGACTAAAAACAATAGCATGACCAAACTGAGAGTCATGGCGCCCTTAGGTAAAGGATCGCGCCTCAATAGTCTTAAACACATAGCACACCTGCTGCGTTCGATTCCCGCAAGCTATTGCCCAGACTCAGCAACTGGGTCAGGGACAGACTTATTTCTGGGTGTTTAAGGCTATAGCCTTCTAGTTGAATAATCAGACTACATTGCAACAGTTCACTGCTGAAGGCTATCGATTGTCGAATGGGGGTGAAACTGAGTTTGCTGATTACCAGATTCTGATCGTCACTGATTTTGACCCAACCGGATTGCTGGCAACTGCCACCCGCGTTTCGCACTTTGACGGCATTTTCACTGAATCGATATCCCAATCGCTCCGAATTTCCTGAGTTTTGTCCGTCGTTATTGGCATCATAGGCAAACAAAATACAATCATAGCTGCCATTTCCCAGATGCGGGCTTTCAATAGTCGAGAAACTGAATAAGGGTATTTGACTACTTGTGTCATATAACAAAGGATTACGATTACCCGCTATCAAGCTGATCTGGCCGCTATTCGCAATATAGGCGCTGCGACGAATGTCGCGAACCATTTGATTCATCAAGCTTTCAAGTTCTAAACTAAGATGCTGATAGGCGAGTTGGCTGAGATGGCTAGTATTGATGGCAATCAAAGACTGACTGGCGGCAGCGGTTAGCAGAAAACCTATACTCAGGCTGATGAGTAACTCGACTAAAGTAAAACCTGCTTGCCAACTTAATTGCATACTGGATAAAAATCTAAATCGGTTTTAGTTTGCAGACTGTGGTCATTGCAAATTCTGATCCGTCCCTGACCTGAGGTTTTGATGCGAATCTGAAAGTTTTTGGATGCCAATGTAGCGCCTCCCGCAGTGACATTGCCCTGACGCGGTTCGAAGACAGCGCCATTCCCCCAAGGCACCGTAGAACCAGCAAGGCTAACCCCCGGAAATTCTGAGTATTGAGTTCGCCGTTCTGTGCCGTCTATCTGGCAGCTATGGTTTTGCCAGCAATTACAGACCGCTGTGCTTAGTCCATAACACCAGTGATCTGCATCCAGCAAACTGAAGCTAAGTCGAATATTTTGTTGGTGTTGAAAAGCCAGAACTTTAGCCAGCTGTAATTGGGCGTACAGACTTTCCGCGGCGGCAGTCAGTCTTTGACGCTCCAATATTTTTTGAAAACTGGGTGTGGCTAGATTGACCAGTATAGCCATCAGCACTAGGGTGACCATTAATTCAGGCAGGCTAAAAGCCCGTTGCTTACCAACATTCGTCATGACTTTGGCCTTGCGTATCTACCGCGGTTTTCTGGCCGCTCTGATCTAAGAAAAAGCGCGCACATTGGCTATCTGCTGTTTGAGTACCCGTGCTGCTTGCTACCAAACGATAAGCATTGGCAACCCCAGAGTCATTTACTTGCAGTTCCAGTAAGTAGAAAGCTTTCATGGATTTATCGCTGGCTTTAAGACTATGAAAACCGTCGGCCTGAGCACTGGTTGCAGCATCACAAGTTGTTTGATTATCCAGGCGGGTAGGATATTGCGAACAACTCATGCGATAGCGTTCTACCGCCAGTTGTAAAGCCAGAAGACTAGTGGTGGCATCACTGCGTCTGGCTTGATAAACAAAGCTTTGATAGCCGGGTAAGACCCAAGAACTCAGGATGGCAATCAGGCTAAGGCTGATTAATAACTCCAGCAGGCTGAAGCCAAGGTAATGGATAACTATAAAATAAGGCATCATGTGACCAGTCAGTGTGTTTGATCACTCAAAGCTTAGGTTAAGTTTTAAAAATTGCTACATCGGCACAAGGAAAATCGACGGTGAATTGATACTGATCAGCCAGCCACAGCAGAGTGGCTTCAGAGAAAAAACTGATATGACTCAGATCATTTTTGTAATGCCAGCGACTAAAAGCGGATTGATCCAAGACGCGTTTAGTCATGATCCCCAAAATCCCACCCGGATTGAGTAAACTGAACAAGCGCTGAAATTCTAGGTGGGGTTCACGGAAATGTTCCACCACCTCGGTACAGGTTATGAAGTCATAACTTTGTTTAAGTACCGACTGGTCTTCTGCGTAAAACGGATCATAAACCTTCATCGGATGACCAGATTCTTCTAAAAGTTTGGCCAGTAAAGGCGCAGGGCCGCAACCATAATCTAGGCCCAGGCTATGAGGTTTTAGCCGGGGAAGCAGCGCTGAACTGAGACGGGATAAAAATCTTTGATAGCCCTCGTCATGCAAGTCATTCTGGTGTAAATCATAAATCGCTTTTTCCGCTGAGAGCTTGAGATGTGCTTGCGCCGGTACAAAAACTAACTGACAGTGCTGACATTGTAAATACGGTCTTTGCTTATCATGATGATAATCAACTACTTGTTTCGAAAGGCATAATGGGCAGTTTTGCACAATCTTCCTGATGCTAGATAAAAGCGCTTATCTGGAAAGCGCCTTGACGCTTGCTCGAATTGCTGTAGAATGCGCCGCTCATTCTGCGGAGCGGTAGTTCAGTTGGTCAGAATACCGGCCTGTCACGCCGGGGGTCGCGGGTTCGAGCCCCGTCCGCTCCGCCAATTCATAAGGCACGGTAAGTGCGCCATATTATTTTAAAAGTTTCTGTCAGGCTGGCATCATTTTCAGCAATCCGTTGATCCAATGCTTCCAAACTAAGCCACGCACCTTCATCAATTTCATCAATGGCTAGTTCAAAAGGGCCATTATGACGACAGCGAAATACCTGAATAAATTCCATGCCAAGTTCCGGACGGGCATCCAGCTTAAATAAGCTTTCTAAAACAGCTGAAACGCCGAGTTCTTCCATTAACTCTCTAGGCGCGCAACTGGCATAGTTTTCACCGCTATCCACATGACCGGCAGCCGATGTATCCCAGAGTCCCCGATTCAAATCTTTTTTCATCGAACGTTTTTGCAAAAAAATCTGATTTTGATCATTGAAGACAAGAATATGCACTGCACGATGTCTTAAGCCATTGGCATGTATTTCCGGCCTTGGACGCTTGTCAATAACGTGGTCAAAGATGTCTACTACATCGAGGTATTCTTGTTGCATAGTATTCGATTACAATGTTTAAATAACATAGGGTAAGGTTTTTGCTTAATAGCTAGAGGGATTATGGCCAGAAGAAGCGAACATAGTCAGGAACAAATCAAGGAAATGGTTCTAGGCGCTGCCGAAGCAATCGTAGTCAAACACGGTTTACAAGAACTCACCGTCCGCAAAATCGCCATGGATATTGGTTATACGGTGGGCAGTATTTATATGGTGTTCGCTAATATGCAAGATTTGATTACGCATATCAAGCTTAGAACGCTAGAACAACTTGCCGAACAACTACAAACCCCGGTTACCGACTCTCCGACCCAACAAATACAAACCATTGCTGAGCAATATTATAATTTTGCTGAACAAAATTTTAATCGTTGGCATTTCTTGTTTGAAATTTCACAGCCGCAGTCGGAATTACCGCTGAGCTATCGACAAAAAGTCGAACAGCTCTTGCAACCTTTAATCCAGTTACTGGCTCAGTTACGTCCTCAGGCCTCCTCTGCTGAACTGGAATTGGCTGCCAGAGGCTTATGGGGAGCGATTCATGGTGTCAGCGTTTATTATCTGGGAGGCAGCTTAGGTCGGACCGCTACCCAAGATGCCCAGCAGGCTTTAAGCTTGGTGGTGACCCATTTTATCCGCGGCTGGCAAGTTTAAAGAAAGAATGCCGGTGGCAATGACCAAAAATCCACCCAGAACCATTAAAGCAGTAATAGGGCTGATCGTCATTGATGCAGCCAAGGTATAAAGTCCTACGCCGATTAACATGGCCAGATTCTGAAAAAAGTTTTGCATGGCCACTGCATTACCACTGCCTATGCTGTGTTGTCCCAGACTTTGTAAAGTGGCATTGATAGGGACAATAAACAAACCGCCTGCACAACCCATCAGCAACAATAAACCCTGGCTTAATAAAATTTGCTGGCTGAAGGCTAGGCTAAAAATCAGTGCGCCCATCGCATAAGCGGCAAAGCGTGTTTTACGTAAATGATGCATGGGAATCAGCCAAGGCGTTAGGGCTGAGCCGATGATAATACCTATCGCCAAAAACAAAGTGAGGCTGGCGATTTCACTGGCGCTATGCAGCATTAATACTAAAGGCGCCCAAGCCACTAAGATCACACGAACACTAGCAGCAGCCCCCCAGAACATCGAAGCACTCAATAAAGCAAAGCGCGAACGTGGGTGGGCCATGAAGTAACGCGTTTCTTTAATAAATAACAGCAAGCGTGATCCTTCTGGACTTGGACGGCCTGGTTTGCTCGGAATCAGTAGCGTTAAGAATGCAGAGCTGATAAATAAAAACAAGACGCCCAGCAATGCCAGACTGACCGAATAATCGGCCACGCGCGCACCCACGACCATACCGGTCAGAATGGCGAGTATGGTGGAGCCTTCAATCCAGCTATTGGCTTTGATTAACTGATTTTCCGCAGTTAATTCTGGCAGTACGCCGTATTTGGCAGGGCTGTATAAGGCAGCACCCAGTCCGACGATGCAGTAGGCCAGCAAAGGTTCGACATGGAAAAACAATAAGCCAGCCCCGCAGGCCTTAATCAGGTTAGCCACTAAAAGTAATCTGGATTTAACAAAGCGGTCGGCAATGCCACCTACCCAAGGGCCCAAGATAACAAAAGAAATCAGAAATACACTTTGCAATGCCGGAACATACCAGCTGGGCAATTGCGTGGATTGCATAACCATGGCTATCACGGTGAACAGGATAGCGTTATCAGCAAAAGCGGACAGAAACTGGGCAATTAATAAGGGGGCTAAGCCTTTACTCATCAGCGTTCTGCACTTCTGCCAGAATTTGCGCAGCCAATTCAGTAGCACCACTGTAGTCAGTTTTGCCACTGGCTAATAAGGGTGGTTTTTCAATCACCAGAACTTTACGAGGTAACAACCTTTGATATGTAAAAAGCCGTCTTCATCGACATCCACAATATCGCCGGTGTCGTACCAGCCTTCACCGTAGCGTTCCGAACAAGGAGGGACTAACTGTCCGGGCTTATCCGCTAAGTAATAGCCTTTCATGATATTGGGGCCAGCCAGATGCAGTTTGCCGCCTTGTGCAATACCAGGGACAGGCTCAAGGTGATAAAGCATATGCGGTAATAAACGCCCTACGCTTCCGGCTTTGTAATCAATCGGGGTATTTACCGAAGCAACCGGACCGGTTTCGGTCGCACCGTAACCTTCCAGTATCCGTATCCCAAACTTGTCTAACCAGGTTTGACGGGTGTTTTCCTGCAGCTTTTCGGCGCCGGCTACCACATAGCGCAATTTATAAAAATCGTAGGCGTTAGCTTTACGGGCGTAAGCGGACAAAAAAGTGTTGGTGCCAAACATAATCGTGGCACCGACTTGGTAAGCAATTTCCGGAATAATCGCGTAATGCAAAGGCGAGGGATAGAAAAAGGTTTTCATACCGTGCATCACCGGCAACATGGTTGCGACAGTAAAGCCAAAAGAATGGAACATCGGTAAAAAGTTCATGACCACGTCTTGTGGGGTAAAGGCAATCCGCGCTTTGATCTGCTGATGATTAGCCAGAACATTGGCATGGGATAATACTACGCCTTTGGGGGTGCCTTCTGAACCAGAAGTAAACAAAACTACAGCCGCTTCATCACCCTGTTTGTCATCACTGCGATACCAAAGTCTGGCCGTTTTTGCCTGTAGAGCTGCACTTAACAAGATACAGTAAATTGATTTGTGTCGATAAACTCTGAGCTTCTTGTTCCAGTCCTGCCAGTTCAATGAAACGTCTGGATGTCAGCACCGTTTTAACTTCCGCCAGGCGGCAGGCCGCTAACATCCCTGCAGCGCCGGTCGAGAAATTGAGCATGGCAGGTACCCGCTTATGCAGTAGCAAGGCTAATACCACCATCAAAGTTTTACAGGAATTTGGCAACATCACACCCAGATTTTCATTTGGATGGCTGATCGCTTGTAAACGCTTGCCGAGTATGATGCTAGCAGTAATTAAACGGTCGTAACTCAGGGGTTGACGTTCCATATCCTCAGCGACGATATGCTGACCACCATGAGTCTGCCGTGCTTCCAGCAATGCCGAAAAAATATCTTGCTGATAAGGGCTGGTGGCAAACATCAGTTCGTTCATGATGTCTTGCAAAATATGTCCGCTGTGTTTGCGTCTGGCCTTGCCAGTGACATCCCCGTGGGTGGCGATCAGGGTAGGGGGCTGGATGTGAATACGGATTTTAGGAAACCAGCGTTGTCTGACTTGATGTTTGAGTTTTGAAAATCGTGAATACTCCGTACCCTCGAGTCGAATCGGCAGTAGGGTAGCCCCTGATTTGTCGGCCACCATACCGGTACCATCATAAATTTTCATTAAAGAACCGGTCACGCTGATTCGCCCTTCGGGGAATATCACCGTCTTGGTGTCGTTTTGCAAGTGTTGGATCAGCGCTTTTAAAGAGATGGGATGAGTCGGGTCCATAGGAAAAACCTTGGACAGACCTAAAAAAGGTTTAAGCCACCAACGTTGGGAAATCTGGGTATCTATAGCAAAGGTAATATCATCAGGCAGAAACACACCTAACAACAAGGGATCCAAAAAGGAGTTGTGATTAGCAATGATTAAGACCCGATTACCCGCTGCCCGGTAATTGTCCAGCCCTCGCACCTCGACACGATAAAGCAGTGTCAGCAGTATGCGCAGCAACCATTTAAGCATGGGTATTTCTCCTGAAAGTGCCTTTTAATAATGGTCCGGCACTATAAAGATACTGTCAGCAAGCTTCAATGCTTTTTTTGTGACAGTTTGAAGACACTTTGGCTAGTATGTGATTTAAACATTGGAGTTTTTCAG
>RFQK01000350.1 GCA_009925045.1 Methylococcaceae bacterium | reverse complement strand
AGTTTAAACGCTTTTGTGGGTTGTCATTGTTCGGCTACTCATCACGAACAAATTCTGCTGATCTGTTCAAAATGTCATGAAGTAGAAGAACTGCCTGTTGATCAATCTCTCAGTAGCTTAGATCTGCGGTTAAAAGAATTAGACTTTTTAGCTCAGCATAAAACACTGGAAATCCATGGCTTATGTCAGGAATGCCAAAAAACATAGAAAAGCATCGTTATTCTTGATCCACATCAAGATGGATAGCGTCCCATTCCCTATAATGAACCCATGTCAGACGCTTTCCTACCTCGTTGACATAATCCTCTTGAAAGATAAGACGCTTGGGCAATGACGGTTGTAGTCACTGCCCTTTTTTTTAGCCGTATAATAGTCATTTTAGCCGGTTAAGCGATCTATCATGCTCTCTGAACAGCAATTGCAGCTGATACAGCAAGCCCATTTAGACTTTAGTCAATTAAGCCAATCAAAGCTCGAGTCTTTACGCCAAAATTCACATCCAATTGATACCTTAAGTGATGCAGAATTAATCGATTTTCTGAAAATTGCCAATGTCTTATATCGGGGTGGTGAATCCATCATTTCAGATGATGAATATGATTTTATCTATCTAGCTGAACTTCAGAAACGCTCACCCAGACACCCGTTTTTGAATACTGTAGAACCAGAACTTGCGTTCGCAGGCAAAACGGTCGATTTGCCGGTGACCATGTTATCCACTGATAAAGCGTATCATCTCGAGGATGTCGTCCGCTGGGTTGCACGCATTGCGAAAGCAGCTGAAGAACTGGCCATTGATTTTGCCAGTCTAGAATTTAAAGTAACGCCTAAACTGGATGGATATGCCGCCTATGACGACGGCATACATTTATATACCCGCGGCGATGGTCGTAAAGGAACGGATATTACCCGAGTCTTTGAACGCGGACTTAAAGTAGCCGAACAAGGTGAACGAGGTCTTGGCGCTGGGGAAATCGTGGTTTATCGTCACTATTTTGCACAGCATTTAGCTTATTGCCTGCGTGGCGTGGTAGCTGGGAAGCCCTGAACAGTGACTTTGAGACCATAGTCAAAGACATCTGGCATAAACTGGATATTGACGTCGATGGGGTTATTATTGAAATCACTCACTCTGCGCTAAAAACCGCCCTGGGCGCCACACGTCACCACCATCGTTGGCAATTGGCCTACAAGGAAAACCTGCAAACGGCTGAAGTCACGGTCATCAGCGTTACACCTCAAACCTCTCGCGCTGGAAGAATTACCCCGGTTGCGGAGCTTGAACCAGTTCGACTCAGTGGCGCCCTCCTTTCTCGTGCCACCGCTCATCACTATCGTATGGTATTGGACAAAGGCATAGGTCCCGGCGCTCGGATCATTTTGGCTCGTTCCGGAGAAGTTATTCCCAAAATTGAGCAAGTTCTGACGCCTACTTCGGCGCAAATACCTGAACATTGTCCGAGTTGCGAACATCAAGTCGTTTGGGATGGTGACTATTTGGTTTGCCCCAATAGTTTAGTCTGTCCCGCTCAGATTAGTCACACCATGGAACACTTCTTC
>RFQK01000349.1 GCA_009925045.1 Methylococcaceae bacterium | reverse complement strand
CCGCTGGTGATGGTGCTTTACGACTGGCTTTTGAACAACTCAAAGATAAACTTCAGAGCGAAGGTTTGTTTGATTTAAGTCGCAAAACCGACCCGCCCCTGATTCCTAAACACATAGGTGTGATTACCTCACCCAGTGGTGCTGCGATACACGACATTCTCACCGTTCTCAGACGTCGCTTCCCTGCTATTCCTGTCATTGTTTACCCAGTGGCCGTGCAAGGTGAAACGGCTAAGTTTGAAATTGCCAGAGCCTTAAATCTTGCCAACCAAAGAGCGGAGGTTGATGTCATACTCTTAGCACGTGGTGGCGGCTCACTGGAAGACTTATGGGCCTTCAATGAAGAAATCGTTGCCCGAGCGATTGCTGCCAGCCAGATTCCGGTTATTTCAGGTGTGGGTCATGAAGTTGATATCACCATCAGTGATTTTGTCGCCGATTATCGTGCTGCCACCCCCTCCGCTGCGGCTGAACACGCAGTGCCTTTGCAAGCGGACTGGTTATATAGTTTTGAACAGTATGAACGCAGTTTGCTGCAAAATTGGCAGCGTTTGCAGGAAAAAAGACGCCAGCACCTGCACTGGCTTGCAAAAGCCTTGTTACGACAACACCCTGGACAGCAATATCAACGTAACGCCCAGCGCTTAGATGAAATCGAACAACGCCTACGTCAGGCCTTGCAACATCGATTAAACCATCAGCACCAACGCTGGAACTTGGTAAATTACCGTTTACAACAACTCCAACCCACTGCCCGCATTCATCAACATCAACAGCAACTTCTGTATTGGGAAAAAGCGATGATTGGTCTGATGCAGAGCAAGCTGACGGGTCTCAAACAAAAACAGGCTGCCGTCGCGCAGACTCTACATGCTATCAGCCCGCTTGCGACCCTGGAACGTGGCTATAGCATCAACCTCATCCCCGGAAATGCTCAGATCATCAAGTCTAGCTTGCAGTTGCAACCGGGTGACAAAATGTTAAGCCGCCTGGCTCATGGTCAGGTCATCAGTCAAGTTGAAGAGATTATTCATGATACGAGCCTTATTTCTAAGCTTACTCCCTAGCCTGTGTCTGGCCGATGCTTACCCGCAAGCGGCCTGGGTTCCCGGTGGCATTGCCGAAATCAATTTGGGTGAAAGCCGTGGGCTGGCACCAAAAGTGTTTTTTCACAATAACCGTGTCCTCGTCATCCCCAGACAAAATCAGTGGCAAGCGTTAGTGGGTATTCCACTCTCGACCGCTCCGGGTATGCATGAAATCCAGATTGAACGGAACGGTAAACCAGAAACCTTTACATTTCTGGTCTTGGACAAACATTATCCAGAACAACATTTAAAAATTGAAAATAAACGTCTGGTCGATGAAATGAATCCGGACGATATAAAACGCATTGAAGCTGAAAAACAGCTCATGGAAAACATCAAAAATGTCTGGACTGAAGGTGCGGTGGATACCGACTTTAAGGCACCCGTCGATGGCCGCTTAAGCAGTCTGTTTGGCTTGAAACGTTTTTTTAATGAAGTACCCCGTAATCCTCATAATGGACTCGATATCGCTGCTGCTGCCGGCACGCCGATACTGGCTCC
>RFQK01000348.1 GCA_009925045.1 Methylococcaceae bacterium | reverse complement strand
CATTAAACCAGTTCTTCGACAAAACCAGTTTAATCGTAATTCGGTGTCCCCCGTTCATGATGAAGAGCCTAGAATAATGTGTTCTATCCACAAAATTAGTGGGCTGGCTGCGTGATGTTTAAACAGGTCCTTTATAGCTCAATAAATGCTATATTTATGATCTATAAAATCACTTTGTATTAATCATGCACTGGAATTGGCAACTGGCGGATTGGCCGCACTTTACCTATAACGCGTCGCAGCTGGACAATTTTGAAAAGCGCTTATTGCTTGGCGCCGGTGTGTCATTCGGTACGGTTAAGCATTTGTCAGAAGACGACAGACGACAGCTGACCATCGAGCTGATCAGCAATGAAGCCTTGAAAACGTCAGCTATTGAAGGCGAATATCTCAACCGTGACAGCCTGCAGTCTTCGATTTGTCGACAGTTCGGTTTAGTAACCGATCACCGAAAAGTCCCGCCAGCCGAGCAAGGCATCGCAGAGGTTATGGTCGATTTGTACCAGCACTTTGCCACCCCACTAACTCACGAGCAATTGTATCGCTGGCATACCTGGATTACGGCCGGTCGTAGCGACCTACAGGATGTCGGACGGTATCGAACACACGATGATCCGATGCAAATTGTCTCAGGTCCCATTTATGCGCCCAAGGTCCATTTCGAAGCACCGCCGTCTTGCCAAATGACGCCGGAAATGGATCAGTTCATTGATTGGTTTAATAGAACGGCACCGGATGGAAACACGCCTTTGCCGGCCTTACAGCGCGCGGGGATCGCGCATCTTTATTTCGTCAGTATGCATCCCTTCGAGGACGGCAACGGTCGCATCGGTCGAGCCATTGCCGAAAAGGCGTTGGCCCAATGCCTGGGTCAACCGACATTAATCGCTCTGGCATTTATCATCGAACGTCAACGCAATGCGTACTACACCGCTTTGGAACTAGCTAACAAGCATATCGACGTGACTGACTGGCTAATTTATTTTGCCGAATTGGTGATGGCCGCTCAGGAATACACCCATCAATGGATCGATTTCTTAATTCAAAAAACCAAGCTCTACGATCGTGTACGCGGGCAACTGAATTCGCGTCAGGAAAAAGCGTTGGCTAGGATGTTTCGGGAAGGTCCGGATGGCTTTACTGGTGGACTAAGCGCCGACAAATATCGCAGTATCACGGGGGCACCTTCGGCAACGGCCACTCGCGATCTGCAGGATCTGGTCGCTCAGGGCGTATTGTTTAGAACGGGAGAACGCAAACATACGCGCTATTATTTGAACTTAACCGGAACACTGCCTTAAAGCTTGATTACCCTGCTCGCAATACCTAGTCCAGTCGGCCTTGAGCTGAGATCGCTTTTCCATCAAATCGCCGCGTCGATAAGCAGCTTCTGCCTGATATTTGATGGTGTGTGCCAGCACCATCTCGACAACTTCACTGGGATAACTGGTAGTTTCTGCAGCCTAATCTATAAAGCTCGACCGAAATCCGTGAACGGTAACTCCATCCTCACCCATTCTCTTTAATAACTGTAGCATTGCCATATTAGACAATCCTTTTTTTACCGGGAAAAATGAAGTCATTAACTTTGAACTTTTGCATATCCTGCAAAATAAG
>RFQK01000347.1 GCA_009925045.1 Methylococcaceae bacterium | reverse complement strand
AGCGACCGTCTTTTTGCTTCATGGAAAATTTGATTTGGACACCGGCCAGTGAGAACCGATTTTCGGTTATGGCCGAATTAATGGGTATTACTTTACTCTCAGGGTTGAGAATGGCGGGAGGCACGTCTTCTGGAGACATAGCTTCGGCGATCAACGCGCCTGGCAGATCGAGTCCTAAATAGGAAAACAATTGAAATTCATTGTCGGGATGTGTTTTTAAGCCTTGAGCAATCAGCTCCCTTAAGGCTCCTTCCGGCAGTAGATTCGAAAGAATCGGATGTAACCGTTGGTTTCTCACCCAAGGCGTTGCCAGTATTTTATTGGCATGCGGAAAATCAGGTTTGGTGATGAGGCTTAATGTCGGGCGGTTTGGATTGGCCTTGAATGCTTCATCAAAAATCAAGCAATTTCGGCCATCCTGATCACCAGTCAAATAGCCGACAAGGGTGTCATGGAGCGTTAGGCGAAGGACACTGATGTTCGTCATTTTGCTTAGTCCTCTTCCCCAAAAACGTCAAGCCATGGATTATCGGCCAGAGCGTTTGTTTCACTCTGAACTTGATTAGTTCGATTGTCTGGACTGTCTTTTCCATTGAGAATCGCCTTCACGGCTTGGAGTTTTTCTTGCGGTATCAGCATTACCTCCATTTTGAGTCCTTTAGCGACGAGCTCTAGGTTATCTAGCCTTGGGTTGCCATTGGATTCTAGACGCTGGTATTGCTGCCTTGGCATACCTACACGCATGAGCATGTCTTCCTGCTTGAAGCCTAGTTCCTTGCGCCGTTGTTTGAGTTGATCGTGAATAGAGCTCATGTTTTGCCATAAAGAAATAAATACGTTGCTTTTTGACGCATAAGAAACATATTAGTTTCATATCTTATTTATAGCAACGAAAATGTTGCTTTTAAGTTAAGAGCAAAGCAAGAAGAACTACTGGCTCTTACTGCGTTTGACACGCACAATGGTCAAATTGGGAATCCCAAGGATAGAATTTTCTTGGGACATCGGTATTACCCCCATTAAACCAGTTCTTCGACAAAACCAGTTTAATCGTAATCCGGTGTTCCCCGTTTATGATGAAGAGCCAAACTTCTTTTTAACCCTAATTACGAAGGGCTTAAGATGAAATTCCAATAAGAATTTTTTCATCCTATCTCATTATGCAGAGGGTTCGGTAGCCGCGTCGTTTTTGGCAGCAGGGTTGGTAAGTCGCCTTATCGTCAGGGCGCAGCGCTGTTCAATCAGGGTAATGATTCGCTCGACTACGGCATTCCCCTCAAAGCCTCGTTCAGGGGTAGATTGGAGCTTACGCGCCGAGGTTGGTAGTGACTTTGCCAACTCCAGAATGCGCCGTTTAGCCTGACTCTTGCTGAGACCGATGCCTTCTGCAAACTGCTCCCAGTGCTGTGCCTGAACTTCGCTGAATGTGTACTTGCTGCCGATTTTCATTGCCATCTTCGGCGTCAGTGTTGGATACACCGCCGTCGATAACGTGTCGTAGAACGGTGCCAAGACGGGAATTTTGCCAGAGTATAGCAGCGAGAAATTCTTGGCATGTGCATCATGATTGCCGATCAGCGCATTGAAAATCACGCAGTCGAGCAGTCTCAGAACCTGCGG
>RFQK01000346.1 GCA_009925045.1 Methylococcaceae bacterium | reverse complement strand
CCTACCAGTTTTCCATTAAATAGAGTCATCGCTGGCTGGACTGAGGGTCTACAATTGATGAAAGAAGGCGGCAAAGCGCGTTTCTTTATTCCTTCACAGCTCGCTTATGGCGAACGCCATGCTGGCCCTAGCATTGGTCCGAATTCAACTTTAATCTTCGATGTTGAACTCATCAAAGTTCAATAAAACCACTTTTTACGCCCATGACTCTATATCCCTTATTTGCCACAACCCCGAAAGCCATGGAGGGGTTACTGGCTAACGAAATCCAGTCTTTGGGCGGATTAAACGTACAGCAGAAAATGGCAGGCGTCGCTTTTCAGGGAACGCTGGAAACCGCCTACCGTTGTTGTTTGTGGTCAAGAACCGCCAATCGCATTTTGTTAATGCTGGGTAGCTTTGAAGTTAATTCCCAACAAGACTTATATGACGGCATTTACGCTATTGACTGGTCTCAGCACATGCAGGCCGACGATACTTTGGCGGTATCTTTCAGTTGCAAAAACAATCCGGCGATTAATCACAGCCATTTTGGCGCGCTGAAAGTAAAAGACGCGATCGTCGATCAAATGCGGGCGCGTTTTAATCAGCGCCCTAACATTGATACCGACCAACCCAAACTGCGTATCAATGTCTATTTACACAATACCCAGGCACAAGTCAGCCTGGATTTATCCGGTGAAAGTCTGCATAAACGCGGTTATCGGGATATCAATATCGCCGCACCCATCAAAGAAAATCTGGCGGCAGCCATTTTAATTCGGAGTGGCTGGCCAGCCATCGCTGCTAAGGGCGGCTCTTTACTCGACCCTATGTGCGGCTCTGGCACACTCCTGATTGAGGGCGCCATGATTGCCGCCGACTATGCCCCCGGCCTGTTGCGCGAGTATTTTGGTTTTCAGGGCTGGAAACAGCATGATCCCTCATTATGGGATGGCATTGTCCAAGAAGCCCGTCAACGTCGTGACCAAGGTCTGCTGAGACTGCCACCGATTGTGGGTTTCGACCAAGACAGACTGCATGCCGCATCTGCCATTCAGCATGTTGAAAATTTAGGACTACAGGGCAAAATTCACATCGAGAAACGTGAGATTGGTGATGCCAAACCAGCCGCTGCCTGGCCAGCCGGTCTGCTGATCTGTAACCCGCCCTATGGCGAACGTCTGGGTGATGAAGAAGCAACCGCCACACTTTACCGGCGTTTTGGTGATCAGCTAAAAAGCTATTTTCAAGGCTGGCAAGCGGCCATGATTATCAGCAATCCGGAATTGGGTTTTCGTTTAGGCATACGTTCGCAAAAACCCATCACCTTTTTTAATGGGGCTTTGGAATGCAAATTATTACGACTTTCGATTGAAGACCGAACGTTCTTTGACCCCAAGCCTCGCTCCCAAGAAGAGCGGGTTGAACAAATCACCCGTCAAAGCCAAACACACGAAACCGCCAACGCCGAAATGTTTGCCAATCGTTTGCGTAAAAATCTGCGCAAACTCGGCAAATGGGCGCAACAAAACCAAATCAGCTGCTATCGGCTTTATGACGCCGACCTACCCGAATACTCCGTGGCTGTCGACGTTTATCAGGGTGAAAAAACCTGGGTTCACGTCCAGGAATACGAAT
>RFQK01000345.1 GCA_009925045.1 Methylococcaceae bacterium | reverse complement strand
GAGCTAAATCAGCGGCTGAAGCGGTTGGTAGTGCTGGATTATTTGTTGATGCTAAAGATGAGGCCAGTTCATTTTTTTATCAGCGTTTTGGCTTTACCGTTTGCCATCATCAACCTTTGAAACTGTATTTACCCATCTGGTGAGCACAGTTTACAAACAACTTGTATTGATCAATACATCAGAAAAATAACGCTGAGCGATCCAGAATGAAAATCGGCCGAATCGATCTTTGTCCTTGTGGCAGTGGCAAAAAATACAAACGTTGCTGTATGGATAACATTGCAAAACAGCAGACAGAAATGTTGGACGACATTAGGCAAGTGATGGCAATGAATCCGCATCTTAGTCTTGATGAGTTAAATCTGGTCATTCAACGAAAAACAGCAGATCGAAATAATCAGCCAAATCCCGATTTTTGCGGTCTATCGCCCAATCAAATGACTAATTGGCTATATGCACCGTTGGGTGAACTTACCGAAATAACTATTAGCACACCCAATGACCTATCAACTAGCCCTGTGATGCGTTATTTGGCGTTGATTCTGGATGAGGCCATGTTGCAAGATGGCTCGTTTAAAGCCACTGCTAAAGGTAATTTACCCGCCAAATTAGTCAAACAAGCGACTACGCTTTTATCCGAGTTTGCCATTGCGAAGTTTGATAAGCCTATTAGCATTCATGATTTTGCTGGTAGTAGTGAAGAAAAATTCAACGCATTGCATTACGCACGTCTTTTGGCCGAAATCGCCGGGATCATTTACCTTAAAAGCGGGCGCTTTCATCTAAAAAAGCAGCTCTAAAGCAGTACCAAATTCAATGCTTGAGGCGGCGGTAACTGGATACAATTGGGGCTATTTCGATGCCTGGGATGATCGCCTCAATGTCCGCTTATTCTGGGTCTTTATGCTTTGGCGTCTACAACGCCATGCATCTATTGAAAAATTAATGGAGGAAATGTGCATCGCTTTTCCAGATTTTATACACCAGTTTCCAAGTGATCATTACTTATCGCCCCGAGAGCAACTAAAAATGTTAATTGAAACGCGTTTTATTGAACGGTTTTTGCAGTTTTGGGGGGTTGTCACGGTCGATCCGAGAAAGTTTCTCGATAATGAACGTGTGCCAAGAACGGTTGACTTACAGCTATTGTTGAATCAGACATTTAAGTTTTCTATGTAATTTTCAGTTTTGAATCTCCTTGTCTAGGAGTCTATCGGACTTTAATTTTTCAGCACTCTTGCAGTTTCCCTCCACTGAAGAGTATCGGCGCATACCTTCGCTTAAACAGTGCTACCAATATCTCCAAAGTTGCTAATTTTGACAGCACCATCCGGAAATTTTGCCACAACCTCCAATTCGCCACCCATCGCCTCAATATGGCTTCGCAATGTTGAAATATACATGTCAGTCCGTTTTTCAAGCTTAGCGATAGCAGGTTGTTGAACATGCAATACATCGGCCAACATCTTTTGAGAAAGACCCCTAGCTTGGCGCAATTCATGCAAAGGCATATCTGCTAACATCGCCAGGGCTTTTACTTCACTTCGACTTTGACTCTCCGAAGTCATCTTTGCCCTTAAGTCACTAAATTTCTTTGCCATCGAATTCGCCTGTGTATTCA
>RFQK01000344.1 GCA_009925045.1 Methylococcaceae bacterium | reverse complement strand
CCATTGTAAGTCACCGTCGTATTGGCTCCCGTGACAGTCAGGCTGGCTTTATTAATCGTCAACGAACCGTTGACATAGTTGATCGTATAGTTGTCCAGACCACTGCCACTGGCAGCACTCAGATTATCGGCATACGGGGTGGCGCTGTAATTTGTGCCCGAGGCCAACCCGGTGACCGACAAAACTAAATCACTGCCCACCAGTCCCGAGGTGCTATACGTATTGGTCTGCGCCCCAGCGTTGTAAGTCACGGTGCGGGTACTGCCGGTGATGGTCAGATTCGCTTTGCCAATCACCAGCGAACCATTGTTATAGGTCACCGCATAGTTGCTCAATGCCGAACCTGACACACTCAAGTTGTCGGTGTAGGTCGCGGCATTCGTGCCACTGGCATAGCCACTGACAGTAAAACTGTCGTTGCCTTGTTTACCTGAGACCGTAGCAACAGCGTTGGTCTGTGGAGCGCCATTGTAAGTCACCGTCGTGTTGGCACCCGTGACCGTCAGACTGGCTTTATTAATCGTCAACGAACCGTTAACGTAGCTGACGGTGTAGTTGTCCAAACCACTGCCGCTGACAGCACTCAGATTATCGGCATAGGCCGTAGCGCTATAATTCGTGCCAGTGGCCAGTCCAGCCACCGACGTGACAGAGTCACTGCCCAACAATCCACTGGTAGTATAGGTATTGGTCTGAGATCCAGCGTTGTAGGTCACGGTGCGGGTATTGCCGGTGATGGTCAGATTTGCCTTACCGATCACCAGCGAACCATTATTATACGTCACCGCATAGTTGCTTAATGCCGAACCCGACACACTCAAATTGTCAAAATAGGTCGCGGCATTGGTGCCACTGGCATAACCGCTGGTAGTAAAGCTATCGCTGCCTTGTTGACCAGTGACCGTAGCAACAGCGTTGGTCTGTGTGGCACCATTGTAAGTCACAATCCTGTTGGCACCCGTGACCGTCAGGCTGGCTTTGCTGATCGTCAAAGAGCCATTGACATAGTTGATCGTGTAGTTGTCCAGACCACTGCCACTGGCAGCACTCAGACTATCAGCATACGGCGTGGCGCTGTAATTTGTGCCCGAGGCCAATCCGGTGACCGACATGACTGAATCACTACCCACCAGTCCCGAGGTGCCAAAGGTATTGGTTTGTGAACCACCGTTGTAGGTCACGGCGCGGGTATTGCCGGTGATGGTCAGGTTAGCAGGATTGATTGAGACTGAAACCGCTCCACCTGTCAGGGTGTAATTCGTGCTGGCACTGCCTGTCAATGACAGACTATTGGTCGCCCAGTTCGTGTATGTGCCAACATTATGGCTTGCAACCGTAGCGCTTCCATCTAAGGAAACTTGACCGCTATCGGCGGGCAGGATGCCGGACAAACTCAAATGAGTAGCGGTGAACGTTGCGTTTCCGTCATACACTTTACTGCCTGAAATATTCAGCGCCTGAGCATTGATCACGGCGGGATTGATGATGAGATGGCCTGGCGTATAGCTCACCTCATAATTCGACAAACCGTTACCTGACAACTCAGTGAGTTTTAAATTATCGGTATAAGTTCCCGCATTGATGCCGCTGGCATAGCCACTGATGGTAAAGCTGTCGCTGCCTTGCTGGCCCGAGT
>RFQK01000343.1 GCA_009925045.1 Methylococcaceae bacterium | reverse complement strand
CCATGGTGGGGATAACCTGCTTGCGGAAAAAGAGATAAGGTTAAGACTTATCTAAATTAGGAGCATCTAAACATATGAAACTTAATTTATTTATAAGTAGAGATATATAAATAATACAGGTCCTAATAGTGAAGAACGTGCAGCTTAGTATGTAAGGATGACATGCTGGCCCCTCGGAGATTAGTTATGAAAAATGTACGTATGCAATTCGATCTACCTGAAGATAGGTTGGACGAACTCGATTCTTTAATGAAGAAGTGCGGCATAAGTACTAAAAAAGAGTTGTTCAACTACGCGTTAACAATGCTTGAGTGGGCTGTGGACGAGTCCGAAAGTGGTCACGAAATCGCAGCTATCGATAGAGACAGTAAGCAATTTTATGCCTTACGAATGCCTATTCTTAAGCGAGTGAACCGTACATCTACTGCAAATTAACTTATCACTTGATGTGTTAAGGAGAAGGCCAGCTTAAACTGGCCTTCTTTTTTTTATTCAAGAGGATTTAATTGTGTCAGACAGCCTGGATGGGTTTACTGAGGGCGATACCCCACAAGAAAAACAAAGGGTAAAGCAGCCTAAGTCATTCTTTAATGACGTCGAGGAATCTGCTGATAGAAGACATCTTAGATGGACTAAAAGTGGTGTTACTTTAGCTATGACTATTTTGGTTGCAGTAATGAACTGGATGGTCATAAGCATGTTGTATCACGTCGTTGATGAAGAGCTTTCGCTGATAAGAAGTGGCTTTATGCAGGCAGATGCAAGGACTGTCACTACTAGTGTTTATTTGGCTTTGATTGCTGGGACAGTCGCGGAAGTGTCAGCTTTATTTTTGATTATTGTAAAATCTGTTTTTAAGAATAATAACAATGACATATAGCTTTGATTCAAGCTATTTTCGGTAGAGTTACACATGGTTTTGGTCTGTCTGTCTTGAGATCACTCTAATCAAAATGTAATCTCTTGAGATTGAAACGAAAAAACCACCCGGCAAGGTGGTTTTTTCGAAGGTTCATTAACCGGCAAGTTTTTGAACCGTGGTAACTGGCTTTCGCAGAGCACAGAAACCGAATTCGTTTTAACAGTGTAGCCGTAGTTTGCCTCACACTTCAACACTTCTTTGTTCTGCGAATCTGTTACCAGTGGCTGCTGCCAGTGGCGATAAGTCGTGCCTTTTCCGGATTGGACTCGAGTTGATAGTTACCTGAATAGGCGCAGCAGTCGGGCTGAACGGGGAGTTCTTGCATACAGCCCAGCTTGGAGCGAACTGCCTAACCGGAACGGGGGCGTGGTGATTTGGGTAAGGCTTCCACCACAACACGTAGACCGTATGGCGGGAACAGGAGAGCGCAAGAGGGAGCCGCCGGAGAGAAATCACCGGCATCTTTAAGTCCTGTCGGGTTTCGCCCGTACTGTCGGATTCATGGTTGAGCATAAGGCTCCCACAGATGCACCGGAAAAGCGTCTGTTTATGTGAACTCTGGCAGGAGGGCGGAGCCTATGGAAAAGCGCCACCGGCGCGGCCTCTTTCGCCCCTTCTCTTCTTGCGCACATGTTTTGCGGTACGTTATCCCCTGAATCTGTGGATAACGCCTGAGCTTGTTGTGTGAGCGTATGTAACGCCAGCCGCAGCCGAACGTCAGGAGCGT
>RFQK01000342.1 GCA_009925045.1 Methylococcaceae bacterium | reverse complement strand
AGGCAAAATACGTTTAAAGGAAAACTTTACAAGCCACTGGGATTTGGATTATCTGCCAAGAAAAGAAGTTGATAAATTATTAGCGGAAATTCAGAAACAAAATACCTAGGGCCTCTCTAATTTTGCTTAAAAATCGGGGAGGTAACAGATGAGTGAACAAACTAAAATCCAGGCGGGTTTTAAAGAGCGCTTACCCCGAAACTGATTTTCTGGGTTGGGTTAAATATTCTTGCCATTTTTGTATCAACTGGAATATTCAAACGGGTCTTTTATTACCCTGTATTCCAAATGCGATCCAATAAACATTCGCACTTATCCATGAGAACAAGCAATTGCTTATTTGCTTGTGAAAAGAACTGGCATTTACTTTTAGGCATGGTCTAAAAAAGTGTCTTACAACATCGTTTGGTTCAAACGAGACCTACGCATTCATGATCATGCCCCTTTGCTGCATGCCAGCAACAAGGGACCGATATTGTGTCTGTACATTATCGACCCCAATTTATGGGGTACAGCCGATACTTCAACTCAGCACTATCAATTTCTATGCGAAAGCTTGCTTGATCTTGATACTGCTTTGCGCAAACGCGGCGGATGTTTACGTATCGAAATCGGTGAAACAGTTCAGGTACTGGATCGGCTTTGGCATGAAGCGCCGTTTATGGGTTTGTATTCACATGAGGAAACTGGCAATTGGTTGAGTTTTCAACGTGATTTATCAGTAAAAAATTGGTGTCGATCTCATGGTTTGAATTGGCAGGAATTCCCACAATTTGGCGTAGTCAGGCGACTTAAAAGTCGTGCATTGTGGAAAGATAATTGGGAAGCACATATGGCCAACTGTTGCGACACCCACCGAGTTTAATTGGGTTGCCGTATCGAATCGTTTGGTTTTACCAGCACCAAAAACACTAAAACTCAGTCAGATTGATCCACCACAGCGCCAAACAGGCGGACGACGTCAAGCAATTCAAACCTTAGGCGAGTTTTTATTCGATCGTTGTGTCGCTTATCGAGGCGGGATTTCATCACCACTGAAAGCACCAACCGCCTGTTCCAGACTTTCACCTTATCTAGCATTGGGTTGTTTGAGTTTGCGGGAAGTCATTCAAGCGACCCGCCGTCAAATCGACCAACTCCCCCAAGACGAACTTCGCCGACAAGGTTTAACTGCCTTCGTTAGTCGCTTGTATTGGCATTGCCATTTCATACAGAAGCTAGAAAGTCAGCCCGAACTAGAATTTACTAATATGCATCGCGGCTACGATAATTTGCGGGAACATGACTGGAACCCAGCACATTTTCAGGCTTTAATAGCGGGACAGACTGGCTGGCCTTTGGTTGATGCCTGTGTCGCGATGCTGAATCACACCGGCTGGCTGAATTTTCGGATGCGTGCCATGCTAGTTTCAGTTGCCAGTTACCCGTTATGGCTGCATTGGCAACCCGTTGGTCATTGGTTAGCCCAACAATTTTTGGATTATGAGCCAGGTATTCATTGGAGCCAAATGCAAATGCAAGCCGGTACTACCGGTATCAATGCTACCCGCATCTATAACCCAATCAAACAAGCCAGTGACCACGATCCGCAGGGGCATTTCGTTCGCCGCTGGCTGCCCGCTTTACGCCGAGTACCTGACGAATGGCTA
>RFQK01000341.1 GCA_009925045.1 Methylococcaceae bacterium | reverse complement strand
CAATGGCAAGGGCATATGCGTAAAATTTAGCTGAATATCTGCGTCACCGTTTTTAAAGGTGTGTTGTCCGGTAATTTTGACCAGGGCCGAATCAAAGACGCGACCTTGTAATTTCAATTTTGCAGGCTGATTCTGATTGGATGTTAAGTCTTTTAGTTCACCATTCAGTTGTTTAATGTGGGTGGTAAAAGGTAATAACAGTGAATTGTCACTAAAGTCTGTTTCACCGGCATTAAACTGAATCTGATCTATTTCGATTGCCAGAGGTTTGTCGACGCTGGTTGGCCGACTGACCGCTGCTGCTTGAAGTGTTTGCTTAGGTTTCAGATCAGCAAAATTGGAACTACCATCCTTATTGATGGTGACCCGTAGATAGGGCTGTTCGAACAAGACTTTGTTAAGACGCAAAATCTGATGATCAGGATCAAAGTCGATATGTTGGATGGCCAGATGCGCCCATTTTAGAAAGTCTTTATGCTTCTGATCGTCACGTGTGATCAGATGACTCAGACTGGCATCGCCTTGAAATCTGAGCTGAGTGGTCTCTGCCATACTCAGTTGCCAATCGCCATCCAAGCTCAACTCGCCATCAACCAACTCCAGTCGGCACAGAGACTTGAGCAAGGGTTGTAAGGGCTTAAGTTTAAGATTTTGCAGATGACTGTGGATCTGACTGCTCCAGATTTGGCTGAGTGTTTCGCCTTGCAGCTCAAAACGACCCTGCTCAAACCATTCGCCCTCAAGGTGCCAGGTAAAAGGCTGGGTCTGGTTATTAAAATGGCTGAGCTCAGTATGCCAGTTCTGAATTGCAAAAACGCTGTTGCCGTTAACCGGGTCAGTGTTGTTGAGATTGAGGGTTTGGGCTTGCCAATTCAGGCTACCAATCATTAAACGGCCTGTTTGGGGATTGAAATTTAGACCATTCGCGACTAAAAGGCCCTTATCGATAGCCAGCTGGCCATGACGGGGATCCACTAGCTGCAAATCACGTAATTGCAGTTGGGTCTGATTCAGTTTGATGGCTGCTACCTCAGGATTACCATCCCAATGATAGTCGCTAGTCAGATCGAATTGGCCGCTGGCTGTTTCAGTGACACCCAGCGCCTGGCCAAACATCAGCCAGAGTTTATTCAAGGCGATATTATGCGATTCAATGAAACCGCTGCTTGTCAGCTTGCTCAGATTCAAAACACCTTGCCAATGCAAATCGCCGCCCGAGGCCAACTTAAATTGCAAATCAAACTGACTGTCTGTTGGCAGCTGACTGTTGAAATCCAGCAAGCTAAAGTCCAGTGGAACCAGCGTCTCGCTTTGGAGGCCATGGTTTGGGATTTCTGACCAGACTAATTGACCCTGGTTCAGGCTCAATTGATCAATTTGCAAAGCAATCGGATTCGAGTTTTCGGGAGCAGCCGAGGGGGGATTTTCCTGTTGGTTAGTCAGCAACTGGCTGAAATTAAATCGACCGTTCGGGAAGTGTTCGATATAGACCTGCGGAGCAATCACTTCTAGTTGCTCAAAACTCAGCGAGTGACTAAACAGCGAATCCAGCAAATCGGCATTAATAACCAGATTTTCGATCTGTAACAGCGCTGAATGCTGATCATCTGCAAGTTTAAGACCCTCAAGCGTCAGTCTGGCATTGAAGGG
>RFQK01000035.1 GCA_009925045.1 Methylococcaceae bacterium | reverse complement strand
AAACAAAAAAGGGGCCAGGCTCGCCTAAAAAAAGGGGCCAAAAAAAGGGGCCAGGCTCGCTTTTGGCGAGCCTGGCCCCTTTTTTTGGCCCCTTTTTTTAAAATGCGGTGTAGCGTGATTTAATCAGCTGAGCTAGTTCATGCACGGCCATTGCATAATGGGTGCTTTGATTGTAGCGCGTGATTACATAAAAATTTGGGTGACCGATCAAATACTGGTCGTGTTTGTCATGGCGTAGCAGCAATAGTCGCAGGGGGTAGTCGCAACGACAATCACCGGCAATTTCGATTCCGGCCTGACGCAAGTTTTGTAAGTCATAAGGATGATCCAAGCCTGGCTCTATTGGAGAGCTGGCGGGCAATGGGCCTTTGGTGGCAGAAACCACCGGTTGCCCGTTTTGCCAGCCGTGGTCTGCGAAATAGCGGGCAATGCTGCCGATGGCATCGTCCGGATTCCATAAGTCGCGACGACCGTCATTATTAAAATCGACGGCCCAATTCAAGAAGCTGCTCGGCATAAACTGACCCAGACCCATCGCACCGGCAAATGAGCCGACTGGTTTGGCAGGGTCCAGTGCTTCGTTACGGGTCATCAGCAAAAACTTTTCTAATTCCGTACGGAAATAATCGCCGCGTCTGGCGTAATCAAAGCTCAAGGTGGTTAAGGCATCTAATACACGGTGATTGCCGACAAATCCGCCAAAAGTAGTTTCGACCGCCATAATGCCCAAGATGTATTCGGGTGGCACGCCGTATTGCAGGCTGGCTTTTTCCAGGCTTTGCTGATGTTGCTGCCAGAAAATCACCCCAGTATTGATGTGCCGGTCGTCCATGAACTGACTGCGATATTTAGTCCAGCTACCTTTGCCGGGTTTGCCTTTAAGCGTTTTATCCGAGTTGTTCAGATAATTCAGTGTCCATTGCTTGCGTTTAGCATTGGAAAACAGGCCCAGCAAATACTGTCTGTCAAAGCCATGGTCTTTGACCATGTGCTCAATAAACTGATTGAGTGCAGTGTAGTTGGCATAATCACCGGTGATTTGTTCGGCTCGATAAGCTCCAACACTATTCGGGTAGCTCGGCGCTGGGTTGGGTGTTGCCAGGTTAAGATTACTCGGCTGTTGAGGAGATTGGTTCGCACAACCGCTGATGAACAGTGTTATCAGGGCAATGCCCAGAAGAGTTGATCGATTCATAGGGCTGGCATTAAGCCTGCTGGCTTTCACATTTCACACAGAATTTAGCAAAAGGAATAGCGGCCAAACGTTCGGTTTTAATCGCTTCACCACAGCCTTGGCATACACCATAAGTACCTGCGTCGATCCGCGAAATAGCCTGACGAATTTTTTCGACTTCCACTCGAGCCGAATTGCCTAGAGCATCCAGAACTTGGTCATTTTCGACTTCAACCGCTTGTTCGGAGAAATCAGCATTTAAAGGTTGGTCTTCATGTTTAACATCGTGCGTAATCCGGGTTAAACGGTCGTCAAGTTCTTCCAGCATATCGAGTAGATTTTGACGAACTTCTTGATAGTCTTTCATGCAATGTTCTCCGCAGCTCAGCCGCTTGTTGGGGTTAGCTACGGCTTAAGCGCCGTAGCAAAACATAAATCAGTGTGTCGGTGCTGTCGCAGGAGTGGCTGCCGGAACAGAAGTGACGGGAGCTACGACTGGAACTTCTGAGCTTGGTGCGGCGGGCTGGCTTACGCTGGTCTGTGCTTTTTCTTGTTTTAGTTGTTTGTTGCCTTCGCCAAACATCACCGCAGCTGTCATAAACAGCACGCTCGACAACATTATGATCGGTAATCGCGTGGGATTTTTGACCCAGAACAAAATCCATTTAGGTTTGACTAAGCCAACCAATAATAAAACGACCGATAAAATTAAAATATTAAAGGCATAGTAAATCAGGGTGTTCATACGGGCTCCTGTGAACTGAGCTTAAAGAGGGAATAATACGACATTATTAAGAGCTGGATGCGGCTTTGCAACACACAAACGTTTTTAGGCTACCTTGAAAAATGCAGAATGCAGCGGATTGATTGGCTAGGGTTCTGATTTGCCTCTGGTTGTGGTCTAATTTCATCAATTAGCTCTCTGAACAAGATTAATCAAAAATGAACCGGCGCCGAATTTTCCAGACAATACTGTCACTGATCGCAATCTGTTTGCTCTCGGCGTGCACATCTTTTTCAAGGCCATCTTTAAATACCCTTGCCATAAATCCTCAACTGGCAGCCTACCGTTCCGTCACCGGTTTTGATGTCTATGCAAATGCGGGGCGTGTGCATGCGGTTTTGACTGTGACTCAGACCGATAAACGCAAAGTTGAAATCCTCTATATCTACTCAGATGATCAGGGGCGTCATTGGTCAATACCGCAAGTTATCGATCAGGGTGCCAACAACGGTATGGAATCGGTGCAGGGTAATGATATCCAGATAGCCGCGGTTGGTGATCACCTGGTTATCATTTGGCAAGCCACGGGAGAAATTCCCGGTATGGGATCATTTAAGACAGTCTTTTCTAATGATGCCGGTAAAACCTGGCAAGCCGGAGCTAATCCCACTGGCACGGATAATGATCAGTCGCATCACGATATGCTTTTTGACCAGCAGGATCGTCTGCACCTGGTATGGTTGGATGACAGAGATGAGAATGGTTACCAAGGTTTACGCTACTCAAGAAGTTCTGATTATGGTCAACACTGGGAATTGGGGCAAACTATCGATGCTTCCAGTTGCTCTTGCTGTTGGAACAGGATTATTTTGAGTCCGGACGGTAGGCTTAGTGTGTTGTATCGTGACATGGAATACCGCGACATGGCGCTGGCTCAATCCAGCGACGCCGGTGAGCATTGGCAGCGTCTCAGTACTGTTGGTGAGTTTAATTGGAAGTTTGAAGGCTGTCCGCATAACGGCGGAGGACTCAGTCAGTCCGATTCCGGTAAACTGCATGCGGTGATCTGGACAGGTGCGGAACAGCGGGCGGGGCTGTATCATTTGCAGTCCGAAACCATGGGCCAGACCTGGAATCAGCCTGTGGCCGTGGCGCCAGAAAGCGGAGCTTTTCATGCGGATATTGCTGCGCTAGCCAATGATAGGGTGCTGATGGTTTGGGATGCCAACGGTTCTGATGGGACCTCAGTTTGGCTAGCCGCTTCCGAGGATGATGGTGAACAGTGGTCAGAGCCAGTGTCAGTATCGTCTTCTGGAAAACAAGCCAGTCATCCGCGTGTCATCGCCGTTGGAGACGCCTGGTTGGTTCTTTGGACCGAGAAACAGCCCAATGGTGGCAAACGCTGGTTAACAGCCATAGTAGAATAATGTTAAAAACACGAGGTTGTCATGGGTAAACATTTATTAATCAAACATCTTAAACTGCTGTTTCTGGCAAGTGCCGTATTAAGTCCTTTACCAGCATGGTCGCACGCTATTTTGGTGAAGTCTCAGCCGGCTCAGGATGAAACGGTTGCAGAAGCGCCAAAGCAAATCGATTTATGGTTTAACGATGCCGTTCGTGGTGAATATAAGGCCGTCGCCGTCATTGATGCCGCTGGCAAGCGAGTCGATAATCATGATGTCGATCAAAGTCTGACGGATGGTTCACATATTTATGCCACTGTGGGTAGTTTGCCATCCGGTAAATATACAGTGCGTTATCGGGTGGTCTCTCAGGATACGCACATTGTGACCGGTAAATTCGAATTCAACGTTAAATAATACACACGCCTAAAACATGATTAATAAGGTATTTACTCGCGCGGCCGTGATAGTAGTCTGGTTATTGGCCTTACTGGTTCTGGATGGTTGCGACAAATTAAATTTCAATAAACCGGCTACCAATGCTTTGGGTAATCGACCGGATCTGGATTGTCTAATAGCCAATGATTTTTATGCGGTTCATTTCAGTAGCTATGTTCAGCCCTCTAAGGATCAGATTGCTGAGGATGCCAAGGCTGCATTCGTACCGTTTTGTCAAAAAATTCCCCGTGCCGGGAAAATGTTTTTCACTGCAGATCTAATCGACCGTGACATTCGGACCATACCGATTGGGATCAAAATTGTTGAAGTTGAAAAAACCGGCCAAAAAGCTCCCGATGATTTTCGTGAAATTCGCACAGTAGCAGAAATCCCCAGTAAGCTTTATCCACGCGGTGCAGTAGAAGCGCAGGCTGAAATCGACAAAAACGGTGATTATCGGTTGTATTTGTTAATTGGTGATGCGGTTGAAGAGGACGACAGATTCAAAATAGCTTTGGAAGTCGGGGTTGATCCCAATGCCCTGTCCATACAGGAAATTGCTTCAATAGCGGGTGGTGTTTTGCTGTTGATGATTTTGATCGCTGTTGTGGTTGTGCTTATCCGCCGCCAATCCAGAAAAGTATAAAATGATTAACAAATGTTCTTTTATTGTCAGTCTGTTGCTGACAATCAGTCTTGTTTGCTGGTCCTCACTGGCGGGGGCTCACCCCCCTGGGCTGAGTTCGTTGGATATTAATGTTTCAGCAGAGACTGTATCGGTAAAAGCAAGCTTTGCTCTGCAAGACTTAGAAGCCTTCGTGCCAATGGATGCAGATTTGGATGCTGAAGTCAGCGATACGGAGCGCTTGGCGGCTATTCCTGCCATTGCTAAGTTTGTCAGTGAAAAAACTTTAATTGCTATTGATGAAAGCTTGTTGCAGCCAGGACCGGAAGGCTCAGTCGATTTTGACGAACAGAATAATGCTCATGTGCAATGGCAGTTGCAGGGACGGACGGGTAAACAACTTAGCGTGCAATCCACTTTACTGGCACTTTTGGCAGAAGGTCATCAGCAATATCTGACGGTACGTTGGCGGAATGGTCAAGTTTTGGCAGAAAAGTTGTTGTCACGTCAACAAGCTGAATACCAGTTGGCAATTGATCCCGAAGCCCTTGCCCAGCCTTCGGCTTCCAGTTTTGCCGATTTCTTTAAGTTAGGTATAGAACACATACTGACGGGCTACGACCATTTACTGTTTTTGCTGGCCTTGCTGGCGGTCACTCATCGCTTCTGGCCAGCCCTGAAGATCATTACCTTTTTTACCATAGCGCATTCCTTTACTCTGGCTTGTGCTGGCTTTGCCTCTGCCGGCAGTGGCATCGTGCTACCCTTGCTTGCTTTCAATCTTGGCATAGAAAGCGGTCAAATTGCTGTTGCCAGCCTGATTCTGCCACTGATTTGGTGGCTAAACAATCAAGCCAAGATTGCCCCCATTTTTTTGAAAACCTGCTCAATACTGGTTAGTTTGATGGGTTTATTTTGGTTTATCGAGAGAATCTTGTAATCTGGGCCAATCGGTATAGCCCTTTTCGTCTCCGCCATAAAAGCAGGACAAAGTGGCTCGATTCAATTCGGCACCGGATTTTAGGCGTTCAACTAAATCCGGATTGGCGATAAAAGGTCGGCCAAAGCAAATTAACTCTGCTGTTTGTTGCTGACGTGCTTGTTCTGCCATTTCAGCCGTATACAGATTATTCGCCATATAGGGGCCGTCAAACAAAGCCCTAAGCTCAGCAAAATTCACTTCTGCGGGAATGTCGCGTGATTGCCCCGTTGCACCTTCAACCATATGTAAATAGGCTAGATTGAAGCGGTTAAGCTGTTTAATTACATAACTATAGGTTTGCATGACCTGGCTGTCCAAAGGGGTGTTGCCCGTGTTCGGTGTGACTGGCGACAGGCGTATGCCTACCCGATTGCTGTCCCAGACAGTCAAGACCGCTTCAGTCACTTCCAGGACCAGACGTGCCCGGTTTTCTATGCTGCCACCATAGAGGTCGTTGCGATGATTGGTGGAGTCACGCAGAAATTGTTCCAGCAGATAGCAGTTGGCACTGTGAATTTCCACGCCGTCAAAACCGGCGCGTTTAGCGCATTCGGCGGCATGACGATAATCTTCGATAATGCCGGGAATTTCGTCGGTTGCTAAGGCACGTGGAACCGGAACTTTCTGCATGCCTGTTTCGGTTAGCGTATCACCTTCTGGAGCAATAGCAGAGGGGGCAACGGGTAGTTGACCATTGGGTTGTAAATCGGGGTGGGAGTGACGACCAACATGCCAAAGCTGGCAGACAATTTTGCCACCATTCGCATGAACGGCTTGGGTCACTTTTAGCCAGCCAGCAATGTGTGCCTCAGTGAAAATGCCAGGGGTGAAAGCATAGCCACGCGCCTGGGGAGAAATATTAGTGGCCTCGCTAATTATTAAACCGGCACTGGCGCGCTGGGCGTAATATTCTGCTTGTAAAGCGCCAGGTGCTCCGTCATCGTACACCCGACAGCGGGTCAGGGGACCCATTACAATACGATTATTCAACGGCCAGGCGCCAATTTGAACGGGTTGAAACAAGTCGGTCATTTTGACATCCTTTGCTAAAAAAACTGGCTTAATAAATCCTTAGCATAGTGGATAGTTGCTAATCTTGCTATCGCCTTGCCCGATCTCGATTAAAATATCTGATAAAACTATTCAGTTTAGGACTAGGGCCTCAGGTGAATTTTCGGTCAGCCCGTGCGGTAATACAAAAAAGAGCTCGGTAAATCGACTGAATTGCGTCAACTAAATAGGGTTGACGTATTTTTAAACGATCGTATTTCCTAATGTGTTGTTTTTCATAAAAAATATTTTATGGCACGTGAATTGCCAATATAATTGGCCTTCCTGAGGGAAGGTAATCAAACCAATATTCTCGGGTAAACCCAGGAACGCTGTAAGCCTTAAAATTATTCTGCTTGGCCACCTAAGCTCTCTATGTCTTTGAATCTGAAATTGCCGTTTGCTCATGAATAGGTTGGAAGTTAAAAATCTTGCTTGCGAAAGAGGGGGCAGACTCTTATTTTCCAACATTAGTTTTAGCTTGAATCCAGGCGCCGTGTTGGTGATTGAAGGCCGCAATGGTGCCGGTAAAACTACATTGTTACGTATGTTGGCCGGTCTCAGATCGATTGAAGACGGTGTTGTCAGTTTTGATGGTTTATCGATTGAGCAACTGGCAGATGCCTATTATCAACAAATGGCGTATCTGGGCCATTTGAATGCGGTGAAATATGACTTAACTGTGAGTGAAAATCTAAAGTTTGCTCAGCAATTATCCACTGTGGTCAGCAATATTGACGATGCCTTGCATAAAGTGGGTTTAGATGGATATCAGGATACATTGTCCCGCCATCTTTCTGCGGGTCAAAAAAGGAAGTTAGCGCTGGCTCGCTTGCTGTGTATTCATAAACGTTTATGGATTTTGGACGAGCCTTTTACCTCACTCGATAAGTCTAGTATCGCAATGTTTGAAGGTTTAATTCATGAACATGTGAGTCAGGGAGGGATGGTCATTATCACGACACATCATCCTATTAATTTGCCGGACTCCATTTTGCTAAGGCTTACACTCTGATTTATGGCTATATCGATGCATCTTAGGGCTTTTGGAGCCGTCATTGTTCGTGATTTATTACTTGCGTTCCGACATAAGTCAGAATTGGTCAATTCAATTGCGTTTTTTATATTGGTGGTGAGCTTATTCCCTTTGGGTGTGGGCGCCGACATAGCGCTTTTGAGGAAAATCGCTCCGGGCGTTATTTGGGTGGCTGCGCTATTAGCGACTTTTCTGTCTTTAGATCAATTGTTTCGATCTGATTATGAAGATGGCTGTTTAGAACTGATTCTGATGAGCCCACATCCGGTATCGCTGATCGTGCTTGCCAAGATTATGGCCCACTGGATGCTAACTGGGGTTCCACTCACCTTGATTGCGCCCTTATTAGCCGGCATGTACGGACTGGAAAACAGCAGCATCGCTGTTTTAATGTTGACTCTGCTGATTGGTACACCGATTTTAAGTTTAATTGGTGCTATTGCAATTGCCCTGACCGTCGGTTTGCGCAAAGGGGGCGTGATGTTGGCACTTTTGATTTTGCCGTTTTATGTACCGGTTTTGATTTTTGCTACTGCTGCTATTGATGCCCAAATAGCCGGTTTCCCGGTCAGTGGGCAAATTAATATGTTGCTGGCTTTATTGGCATTGGCGCTGACATTGAGTCCATGGCCCACTGCAGTTGCTTTAAAAATGAGTTTGAGCTGATTTGGATATTAGGATTTCACAGGAAGGTATTGTTTAAATGATTATGAAATGGCTGCATAAATTTTCTTCGCCACCGTATTTCTATGCATTAAGTGGCAAGTTAATCAAATGGCTCTCAGTGTTATTGGTCGCGTTTCTGGCTGCTGGTTTATATGGTGGTCTTGTTTTAGCGCCCGCTGACTATCAGCAAGGAGATAGTTTTAGAATTATCTACGTCCACGTCCCTGCGGCCTGGATGTCCTTATTTATCTATATGGTGATGGCTGTCAGTGGCACGATTGCCCTGGTATGGCGCATAAAACTGGCCGAAATCGTGTCTGTTTGCAGTCCGCCAATAGGTGCAGGATTCACTTTTCTGGCTTTGGTGACTGGATCGATCTGGGGAAAACCAATGTGGGGAACTTGGTGGGTTTGGGATGCACGTCTGACCTCAGAATTGATTTTACTTTTTCTTTATCTGGGCTTGATAGGTCTTTATACCGCTATAGAGGATAAACGCACAGCATCCAGATCGGTTGCTATTTTGGCCCTGGTGGGTGTTGTCAATATCCCCATCATTCATTATTCAGTCGAGTGGTGGAATACCCTGCATCAAGGTCCAACCGTCACTAAATTTGATAAACCTTCCATCCATATTGATATGTTGATACCGCTGCTCAATATGGCGATTGCATTTAAGCTGTATTTTGCAATTGCACTGTTAATGCGTTCACGAAACGAATTGCTACAAAGAGAACAAAACGGTCGTTGGGTTGAAGAAGTTTTGGAGGGGAAATGAGTCAGTTTTTGGAAATGGGGGGCTATGCATTTTATGTTTGGAGCGCTTACGGAGTCAGCACACTGGTTCTTTGCTATGGATTGCTCAGACCTTACTTAGACCATAAAAAAACCTTGCGTGAAATCAGTTTGAAACGTCGTCAACATAAAAGAGATTTAAATGATTAATCTTAAACCGCACAGAAAAAACAGATTGATGTTGATATTTGCCATGATTTTAGGTGTATCTGTGGCGGCCTGGTTTGGCCTAAAAGCGTTTAATGAGAATCTCATGTTTTTCTTTTCGCCCAGTGATGTGGTGGAAGGTAAAGCTCCCCAAGATCATCTGTTCAGGCTGGGAGGAATGGTGGTTAAGGGCAGCGTGGAGCGTCCTGGCGATGGTATGACGGTTTATTTTGTTCTGACCGATATGGCTAAAGAAGTCAAAGTCAAATACACCGGTATATTGCCTGATCTGTTTCGGGAAGGCCAAGGCATAGTGGCTAATGGCAAGTTAGAACAAGCGGATCTTTTTGTTGCCCAAGAGGTTTTAGCCAAACATGATGAAAATTATATGCCTCCGGAAGTCGCGGGATCTTTAAAAACGGCCGAGTTAAAAGGAGCTAAACAATGATTGTGCCTGAAATTGGACACTTTTCTTTAATCTTGGGCCTTTGTCTGTCCATCGTCCTCGCTATTGTCCCCTTACTGGGCGTTAAATTTAGCATAGGCTCATGGATCGCAGCCTCAAAACCGCTAGCGATTGGTCAGTTTTTTCATATATTGATTGCTTATCTGTGTTTGACCTATGCCTTCATATCCCATGATTTTTCGGTAGCTTATGTCGCTGAAAATTCCAACACCAATTTGCCATTTGTCTATTTGGTTTCGGGCGTTTGGGGCTCCCATGAAGGTTCCTTGCTGTTGTGGATTCTTATTTTGTCGTTGTGGACGATGGCGGTTGCGCTTTTGAGTAAAAGTTTGCCTATCGATTTAACCGCACGGGTATTGTCCGTCATGGGCATTGTGGCGGTGGGTTTCTTGTTGTTCATATTACTGACATCCAATCCTTTCCTGCGTTTATTTCCAGTTCCACCGGAAGGACGGGATCTTAATCCCTTACTACAAGATCCGGGTATGGCAATTCACCCGCCTATGCTTTATATGGGGTATGTTGGCTTTTCGGTGGCCTTTGCCTTTGCTATTGCGGCCCTGCTGAACGGTAAACTTGACACAGCTTGGGCGCGTTGGACCAGACCTTGGACGACCACTGCC
>RFQK01000340.1 GCA_009925045.1 Methylococcaceae bacterium | reverse complement strand
TGACCGGCGCTATGTTGAGGCAGGTCTTGGTCAGGGTTATACAGGCGGATATCGAGTGCAAGTCCAAGCTGCTGAGCACGTTGTCGTAATAGATCCGGATCAGCTAATACCACTAACTGGCAGGGTAAATTTATTTGGCTGAGGCTCAGGCACAAATCGGGGCCTATGCCGGCCGGTTCGCCAGAACTGACAATGATGCGGGGTAGTTTCATGATGATAATAGGTAATGATCAGACCGGCAGATGTTCCTGACAGATTTGTACACTGTCGGCATCACTGAGGAATTCTTCGGTTAATGTGCAAAAATGTTGCCCCTCTTTACTGGAGAAGTTTTTACAGGTTTTACAGACACCAAAAGATTGCGATTGATTGGCCTTTTGTAAGGCAGTGAGTGCTTGCTGAAAAACACTCACATCGCTGGATTCGGCAATGGCAGCACTGTGGAGAATTTCGCTTGCGTTGCTAAACAATTCAGACGGTCGAGCCTGTTTAAGAATTTCTTGACCGGCGCTGGATAATTGCAGATGAATGACACGCCTATCCTTTTCATCAACTGTTTTGCTAATCAGACCTTTCTTTTCCAGAATGATTAAAGATTGTGAAACCGTACCACGGGTCATGCCTAGAAAATTAGCCAGAGAGGCGGGCGTATTGCTGTATTTGTTACAGCGTGACAAATAATTCAGAACCTGAAAATGAACTGCCTGCAAACCGAGTTCCGTGCAGCGTTTGCGTTCTTCGGAACGAATTAACGCCGTCATGCATTCGATCAGTTCATAGATGTCATTATTTTCCATAAAGGTATTCTAGCACTGCCATCTTGGTTGACAAGCGGGTTTTGAGAATATAATATCGATTCGAAATCTTAACGACTTTAGGGCTATGGAGTCAGCGCACCAAGCGGGTGCGGGTTTAGCGCTGAAGTCGAGAAAATATGGTTTAATGGCCAGCGAATTTTACGTGAGGATGACAGGAACACGCTATGAATAATCACTCTAACAATAATAATTACCTGCTGGCTGGCGCATTTGCCTTATTGCTGGGTTCATCCGCCGGAGCGCTGGCACAAGCTGATCAGGATATGGCCGAAGTTTTTCAGGACCACTGTGCCAGCTGCCATGGCTCTGATTTGGGTGGTTATCTGGCGCCGCCAATCAATGCCACGACGCTTAAAGGGCGCAGCCCGACTGCCTTGCGCAGTATTCTGATGACCGGCAGTTTTGACACCCTGATGCCACCGTTCTACGGCAAACTGACCGACGACGAAATCCGTGGCGTGATCAAATACTTACAAACCACCCCAAAACAGCCCAATCCTGCTTGGACTCTGGAAGATACCCGCAAATCGATCAAAGTGCTGGTCAAAGATGAATCCACTTTACCTGCCAAACCGACTTATACCATCGATGACATGACTAACATCATTGGTGTGGCGGCCCGTGGCAAATACGGTCGTGGTGCAGGTTCCAAAGCGGTATTTATTAATAGCAAAACCCATCAGAAAATCGGTGAAGTAGCCACCGGAACCGCTGCGCACATCATCGAATTCAATCCAGCCAATCCACGCTGGGCCTATGTCAAAACCGATACCGCTGAAATTTTTAAAGTTGATTTGTATTCCATGCAAGTGGTTCGCAGCGTTAAGACTGG
>RFQK01000339.1 GCA_009925045.1 Methylococcaceae bacterium | reverse complement strand
AGACTCTGAGTCGATAGTTTTGGAAATTCCTAAAACCAAAAGCTCGGCTCTTCACCGTAATCGGGGGATGGGCATTTATCAAACACGATTAATTACTCCGCTCCAAGCGCACAGAGCCAAGACTCTGAGTCGATAGTTTTGGAAATTCCTAAAACCAAAAGCCCTTCTAGAAATCATTTCCATTTTAGTATGGAAGCCTTCGGTAATGCCGTTGGATTTGGAAAACCGCCACATTCGAATAATAGGCTCTAACCAAGATCGAATTGTGTGCGCAATCGCTTTAGCCGGACTTTGTTCAAACTGATCCAGTAATTGAAGTAGTTTTGGCAGGAACTGTTTGGCATGTTTTGCTCGAACATTTTTGAGTAAAAGCATAGAGTTGAGCTTCTGCTTGGCTTGATAAAGAGCTTTGAGTATGGGGTACTGTTCCAGATATTGATTGAGCTTGATCTGTTGTTCTGCAGTCAGTTTCCAATGGTGTCTACGCATGAGACTGATGAGTCCACGATTTTTTCGCCCGATTGGATCTTGCTGGCTCCAGACTTTCAAGAAATGATGATTAACGAGTCGAATCACATGAAAGCGGTCAGCCACAATTTTGGCTTTAGGGAAATATTGTTGGACGATTTTGCGATAGGTTTCAGAGAGATCCATGACAACAAACTGAACCCGATCACGGCCTGTTAATTGGCTTAAATAGCGGCGCAGACTAGCTTCTGAGCGACCAAGAACCACATCAAATACTTTGTGTTTTTTGAGATCAACGAAGGTGGTGGCAAAGCCTTTTTTACGGCTAAAGAAATGCTCATCAATCCCCAAAATTCTGGGGCAATCACGTCCAGATAGTTCCGAAGCTCTGCGCTGGATATAGTGTTGGTACCAGCGTTCGACAGTTGCACTACCGATGTTGTGGGTTAAAGTCAGCTTGCGTTGACTAATGCCCCCATCATGGGCTTCAAAGACCTCAAGTCGAAAGGATTCGGTGGCTCGAAGCCGTGGTCGAATCCCCTGCAAGGGATGTCGAAAATAGCGATTGCACTCTGGGCAATGGTATTTGGGCAGTGCCAAATGTAAGACCATGAGTTGGTTTCCTTGGCGAGTATGCTTCAAGATCCGATGATGGGTTGACTTAATCCGGATGGGGTCGTGGTCACAATAAATACATGCAGGACGGTTTTTGGGTTTACACCAGACTTCAATGTGTTGACCGCGTTTTACTTCTTCGATTGAAAGGTCGGGTAGACCTAAGATAGAATCTAATCGGGACATGGGTATGACCTCTATTAAAAAAGTTCGTTGAAAAAACTAGTTTAATAAATACCTTTGTCCCCCGATTATGATGTAGAGCCGAGTAAGTACGTGATGCCTTATGAATTTAGCTCAATAATCATCACTAATTCCCATGTCAGAATTGCTTCCCATTTTTGAATGATCTAGATGATACGGTCATGACCCACTGCGGCAAACAACTTAAACTTTGTGCCCACTTAAGCGAATATGGTAAATATGGCCACTACCGCTATAGCACTTTGGTGACAAATTTGCATCTTTCGCGCTGAGAAGTTTGGCAACTTTAGCGAGCGTCAAGATGGTATATAAACTGTTTGCCACAGTAGCCTATATCACTCAAGATGGGCGCAAGAGGATGGTTCTCTGGCTTATGGGAG
>RFQK01000338.1 GCA_009925045.1 Methylococcaceae bacterium | reverse complement strand
TAACCATTGATGACGCATTTGCAGGACCACGCCTTGGGCGCGTAAGCGATGCAACCAGGCCCTGAGCAAAGGAGCGGCTTTCATATCATTAGGGAAAACCCGCCCAGAACTTCCAACAAAGGTTTCAATACCTAAATCATTCAACCAGGCGATCAGTTTGGACGGTGAAAAATCATGCAGAATTGCTTTTAGAACTGCGGCCTGTTCGCCATAACGCCCCAAAAAAACCTCAAAAGGTTCAGAATGGGTGATGTTCATCCCCCCTTTACCCGCCATCAAAAATTTACGACCCGCCGAGGGCATAGCATCGAACACGGTGACCGCAACACCGGCCTGACTCAAGACTTCAGAAGCCATCAAGCCGGCTGGACCTGCACCGATGATCGCTACTTCAGTCGTATCTGCGCGGCGATTATCGCTCAAGAAAATTGCGAAGCATGTCGTGGCCATGCTCGGTCAGAATTGACTCAGGATGGAATTGCACACCTTCAATATCCAGCGTTTTGTGGCGTACCCCCATAATTTCGTCAAGCTGACCGACCTCATCCTGAGTCCAGGCAGTCACTTCAAGGCACTCCGGTAAACTGCTTTGCTCGATTACCAAAGAATGATAACGGGTGGCTGTGAAAGGATTATTTAAGCCTTTAAAAACCCCTTGATCGTGGTGATACACCAGCGAAGTCTTGCCGTGCATAATGCTTTTGGCATGGATAATATTGCCGCCAAAGGCATAACCGATACTTTGATGCCCAAGACATACCCCCAGAATCGGCAACTTACCGGCAAAGCTTCGTATTACATCCACCGAAATACCCGCTTCTTTGGGCGTACAGGGACCGGGCGAAATCACAATTTTGTCTGGTTTAAGTGCGGCTAATTGCTCAGTCGTGATTTCGTCATTCCGCACCACCTGAACATCCGCACCCAGTTCACCAAAATACTGCACCAGATTGTAGGTAAACGAATCGTAGTTATCGACCATTACCAGTTTGACCGCACTCATGGCTTTGCTCCTTCCAAACCTGCTTCTGCCATACTGACGGCACGGAATACCGCCCGTCCTTTATTCATGGTTTCTTCCCATTCGCTACGCGGAACAGAATCGTAAACAATACCCGCACCGGCCTGAATGTGTAAGGTCTGATCTTTAATCACAGCCGTGCGAATAGCAATCGCCGTATCCAGATTACCCGACCAGGAAATGTAGCCGACGGCACCAGAATAGATCCCGCGCTTCACGGGTTCCAGTTCATCAATGATTTCCATTGCCCGAATTTTGGGCGCACCGCTTACGGTTCCAGCCGGAAAAGTCGCCGCCAGCACATCAAAAGCATTTTTGCCGGGTTCTAACTCACCGGTAACATTGGAAACAATGTGCATGACATGCGAATAGCGCTCAATAATCATTTTATCGGTTAATTTTACGCTGCCAATTTTGGCGACACGCCCGGTGTCATTACGACCGAGATCAATCAACATTAAATGTTCGGCAATTTCCTTGGGATCCGCCAATAAATCTTGCTCCAAAGCCAGATCCTGCTCCACCGTCTGACCACGCGGGCGTGTGCCGGCGATGGGTCGCACCGTCACTTGTTGATCTTCCAGACGCACCAAACTTTCCGGTGAGGAACCGACGATATGAAAATCGTCCAGATTCAGGAAATACATATAGGGCGAGG
>RFQK01000337.1 GCA_009925045.1 Methylococcaceae bacterium | reverse complement strand
CGGTTGGGGTAGTAGTCGTGACTAAAATTTGTTCATCAGGATAGCGCTGCTGGATTAAGCGAATCAAGGGCAAAGCCGCCTCCGCTTCACCGACAGAAACTGCATGAAACCATATGCTACGACCAGAAAACGGATGCGCATAATAGCCCAAGCGCTCTTGCCAGCGTTGCCGATACAAAGGCGCTTTTATTCCACGCCAATAGAGGCGAAATAAGACCAAAGGCAGCAACAAACGAAACACACAGGTGTAAAAAAACCGCACCTTGGTACCTAAGTAATTTTGCCGCCGGCAAACAGCCGATAGGCTGGATTATCGCTCTGGCGTTGAAACGGCATACCTTGATGCAGTAGCGACTGTTCAAATGCCTGCTGCTGCAGCGCAGTATCTAACTGCAAACCGATTAGCACCTTACCAAAAGCCGCGCCGTGATTTCGATAATGGAACAAAGAAATATTCCACTGCTGTCCCAGGGAAGTCAGGAATTTTAATAAAGCCCCCGGCCGTTCCGGAAACTCCAGACTGTAAATCACTTCCGCCAAACCACCTGCCACATGACCACCGACCATATGGCGGATATGATCTTTGGCGAGTTCATTGAGCGTCATATCGGTCACAGCAAAACCTTCGGTTTGTAAATGATGGATTAAGTCGTGACGATCCGACTCCACACCGCTACTGGTAATCCCGACAAATACCTGCGCATCTTTATCATCAAAATAGCGATAATTAAATTCGGTGATGCTGCGCTTGCCCAGTGCTTTACAGAACTTTAAGAAACTGCCGGGCACTTCAGGAATAGCGACCGCCAGCAAAATTTCACGATGTTCACCCACTTGAGTGCGTTCAGCCACATAACGCAAGCGATCAAAATTAATATTGGCGCCACTATCGATAGCGACCAAGGTCTGACCACTCAAAGCTTGCGCTTCGACATAGGCTTTTAATCCTGCCACCGACAAAGCACCCGCAGGTTCGGCTACTGAACGAGTGTCATCAAAAATATCTTTAATCGCCGCACAAATTTCATCGGTACTGACCGTAATCACTTCATCCACACATTCGCGAGCGATACGAAACGGTTCCTCACCCACTTGTTTAACCGCGACGCCATCAGCAAATAAGCCGACTTGTTCGAGTATGACGCGTTGATCAGCCTTTAAGGCCTGATTTAAACAATCGGCATCATTCGGCTCAACACCGATCACCCGAATATCAGGGCGCAAAAATTTGACATAGGCCGCCACACCGGCAATTAAGCCACCACCCCCGACCGGCACAAAAATCGCGTGAATATCCCCCGTATACTGACGCAAAATTTCCATGGCGACCGTGCCTTGTCCGGCTATCACATCAGGATCATCATAGGGATGGATAAAGCATAAACCCTTGGCAGCCAGTTCTTTAGCATGTGCATAGGCATCATCATAGGAATCACCGTGCAAGACAATTTTGGCACCGTTGGCGCGTACTGATTTCACCTTGATTTCTGGGGTGGTCTTAGGCATAACAATCATGGCCTTGATCCCCAGTTTTTTGGCCGCTAATGCGACACCTTGGGCATGATTACCCGCACTCGCACATACAATACCGTTTTGTTTTTGTTCTTCAGAAAGATTGCACATTTTATTGTAAGCCCCACGTAATTTGTAGGAACGTACCAGCTGTAAATCTTCTCTTT
>RFQK01000336.1 GCA_009925045.1 Methylococcaceae bacterium | reverse complement strand
GGGTTGAATGCGCAAACGCTATTAACCACTGAAAACAGCGCAACGGGTAATGCATTTCGCACCCTGATCAATAATGCCCACCAATCCCATCCTGATTTACATAATGATACCCTCTGGAAAACCAGCGACGGTGTAATGGCCGATTTTACCCCGTGGGCAAAATCATTTTCAGATTGTTCGACCGTCACCACTCAAACGAATAATCCTCACTCGACCCATATTCCCGATTATCAGCTATGTTTAAGACAACCCAGTATTCCTAAAAGCTGTACCGCCAAACATCAGATTAACGTAGAACCACTGCTGAGTTATGTGTCAGGTAATGGCGGTATCTCCAGTTGTGGTCCTGGCTGTATGGATCTTTATGTGGGCGTGGTAGGCGATAACTATTGGTCTGCAGGCTGCGGGCTGTTCACCTGGCAAGTGACCTACAACGTCATTCATCCCGAAGCTATCACCAGTGCAAAACTGGAAATGGTGGAATTTGATGATCAAGCGCAAGTGTATTACGGCGGCAATCTGATTTATACCGGTTCCAGTGGTTGGGGTGGTAGCTGTGAACTGGGTCGAAGCTGGGTGGACTATCCCAATAAGGATGTCACCTATGCATTCAATAGCACTGGCAACAAAGTATTTAAACAAAACACCCGGGTTGGCGGTAAAGGTGAAGGCTATTCACGCATCCGGCTACGCTATGATGTCTCAAAACTCATCAGTCAGGATCAATGGGTGTGGAGCGGACCTAACTGTCAGAATCTGGCTAATGCCATTACCGATGGCTTGTGCAAAGCCGGCAGTCAGCTGAGTTGTACCAATGATCCAGCTAATAACACGGGTTGTTACGTTGATTCTGCAACGCAGATGCTGGTCTGTAACGCTAACCTGAAACCGCCACCGGTTAATGCCGTAAGCGGTATTCGGAATACGTGCATGAGCCTTTCAGCAGCTGGTACCTGCGACCTGAATAACACAGGTCAATGCTGGACAGACTCGGCGGGTACTCATTGTCTTAGTCCATCATCCAGCAATCAGACCAGCTGTTCGTCTTTGGAGACCCAAGGCTGTGCTTTTATCAAAAGCCAATGCCTAACCCACCTGGCGTCAGGTACCTGCTGGGACAGCATTGATACCTACGACTGTGGACAAACTATAGCGATTCCTGGCATCCAAAATACGACACAACAACAGTGTGCCGGGCCGATTCGCTGTATGGGCGAAGATTGCGTGACGGTGAACCGTACGCAGAGTCAGGATTTCAGCAAGGCGATGGCACTACTAAATACCGCTCAGCAAATGGCGATGGATTTGAACTGTGATTATGCCAATGCTGATCTGCAGCAGAAAGATCCCACCTCCTGCCAAGTGTTCAAAGGCAAGGATGCCCGTTGCAAAATGGTCGGCGGCGCCTTGAATCTGGTGGATTGCTGCGAAACGCCTGCGGGTGCGATGGGGCTGGGACGGTACATTGATTTACTACTGGCCACCAGTCAAATGGACAATGCGATTATGACCATGGACAGTACCTCAGCGATTCGTGGTGCCTGGGAAACCCTGCGTACCCCGTTCTCAATGGCAGGCGATGCCTGGAATGGCGTGCAAAGCAGCTTTGCCTCCGGCGTCAATGACTTGGTCGGCTCCGATTTGCTCAGCGTATCGGATATTGCCGAGCAAGGACTGTT
>RFQK01000335.1 GCA_009925045.1 Methylococcaceae bacterium | reverse complement strand
TTTGGGAAATAACCATAATTTGATGGTTTAAACAGGATAAAAAGCTGTCTTAATCAAACCAATATTTTTAAAGTATTTTTCTGATAATTATGTGATTTAACTCATTTTTTCTCTAAAAATGCGTCATATGACTCAGTTCTGAAAATTCCAAAATTTCCAACTTGTTTTGTTTTAAATTTAAATGTAAAAAGCCTGCCAACGGGGTAAGCAATACGGCCTATCCTTCATCTATCAACTCAGGCTTTAACGACAAAATGAGCCTAAAAAGACAATGGATTGCCGCAAGCATTTCGAAATGACTATTCACGGTTTTCTCGACAAATTATTCCGCCGTCACCAAAAAGAACTGCTGGCATTCGCAGAACGTCAGGGTCATGCGAGTATCGCAGAAGATTTAACCCAAGAGTCCTTTTTGCGCTTAATGCAACACCCAGATCTGGCGTCCATCGACAATCCTCGCGCCTACTTATTTAAAACAGTCGCTAATCTCAGTAAAAATGCCTATGACTACGAACAGGTTAGGATGCGTTACTGCCCTGACGAACCCATAGAAATTAATCAGATTGTTTCACCTTTACCGACCCTAGAAACAACTCTCGTCGCGCAACAGCAGCTTGAACGCTTCATAGCGATTATGGATTTACTTCCTGACATTATTCAGCATGCTTTCATCTTGAGCAAACTGGACGGCTTGACTTATGCCGAAGTTGCCGAAGCACTCGGCATTTCCAGTAAATCAGCACAACGTTACGTTTTCAAAGCTTGGCAACATCTTATTCAACATCTGGACAATGATTTCTTAGATGATAATCTGACCCGATAAACAGTACTCAACTGTCTTAATAGGTAAAGACATCTAACAAACCTTATCTGCAGATGAAAACCCAATTGCACCAACCCACTGGCACAACGCAAGAACAAGCAGGATTTTGGGTATTCACCCAGCATTCAGAGCAATGGACACCGGGTTTAGAACAGCAATTACAAGACTGGTTAGCAGAAAGTGACAGTAATCGTCTGGAATATGAACGTGCACTCAGACTCTGGCAAAATCTTGATCAACTTAAATCAAGCAGTTTCCCGGCCCGCCATCATGCCCAGCAAATAAGAGAGCAACAGAAAGCACGTAAACAGCGTATCCGCAAAGTTCAACAGACCGGGTTTATGGGTGTCTTGGTTTTAATCACCTGTTTCGAACTAAATGAGTATCTGTTGACCGACAGTTACACCACTTTAATAGGTGAACGCAAATCGTTCAATTTAGCCGATGGCTCCCAAATCACACTGAATACTGATACGCAATTGACAGTCAAAATGACGGGCAATCAGCGGCTTATTCACTTGGAAAAAGGTGAAGTCTATGTCTCAGTGGCTCATGAATTAGACCGTCCTTTCGATGTCATTGCGGGCAACGGCCGTATTCATGATATTGGTACCCGTTTCAATATTTACTCGACCGCTAACATGACACAAGTCACAGTCACCGAAGGTCAAGTACAAGTGATTCCCGATACCCAAATAACGGGTTCTCGCTGGCTGAATCACGTTTTAAATCGTTCAGCATTCTGGCTGCAAGCCAGCAATACGCTTACAAGCAATGAAAATCAGCTACTGGTGTCTGGTGAGCAAATCAACTACAACGATCAAGGTGAGATCAACACACCGGTTGCCACCAATAC
>RFQK01000334.1 GCA_009925045.1 Methylococcaceae bacterium | reverse complement strand
TGATCAACCTATTACAAAACAACACCAAGAGTTTTTGGAGGAAAATCTAGTCAAATTTCAGATATTGTTTTTTAGAAATCAACCCATAACGCCACAGGCTCAATGTGCCTTTGCAGCAAATTTCGGTGATTTGCATATACATCCGATTTATCCAGTATTACCTGATTTGCCTGAGATCATGTTAATTGATACGCATGAGGGTTTTTTACCGGATAACGACAATTGGCATACCGATGTCACATTTAGCCAAACCCCTCCGCTGGGCGCAGTATTAGCGGCCAAACAATTGCCATCAGTCGGTGGCGATACCTTATGGTCAAGCGGCACTAAGGCTTACCAAGCACTTTCTGAACCATTTAAAGTTTTTCTTGATGGTCTAACAGCGCAACACTCGGTGGTTAAATCTTTTCCAGCAGACCGGTGGGCCAATGGTGAAGAAGCTAAAATTAAATATGAGAGTGCCGTTGCAAAACACCCGATTGTGAATCATCCGGTCATTCGTACGCATCCGGTTACCGGAGAAAAAGGGCTTTTTGTCAGTGAGGGTTTTACAACGCGCATTAACGAATTAAGCTCAAAAGAAAGTGATTTAGTGCTTAATTACCTGTATACGCACATCTCTAAACCAGAATTTACCTTGCGCTGGCATTGGCAGAAAGATGATATTGCTTTTTGGGATAATCGCCTCACACAACATTATGCTGTTGCCGATTATTTGCCAGAAAGAAGAATAATGCACCGAGCCACGATTGTGGGAGATAAACCTTTTTAATGGCTTTTGCCAGTCTTTCCAATTGGTAATAATGCAATCAGTATCCTTTTCCAAGACCTTGCCATTTGTGCTTAATGTGGGAGGTGTTGGATGGATGTTTTTCTCCAGTGGTTTTGCGTATGCTGTTTGGGGGGTGGCATTACCCACTATTGAAAAAAAGTTTGTATTGGGTGATGCCCGATTGGGATTCGTGTTATTTGTTTTAGCGGCAGGTGCTATCGTCATGATGTTGCCTGCGGGAAAACTGATCGCAAAAATTGGTAGTCGCCCAGTTTGCGCGTTAGGGGCATTCTTGCATGCTTTGGCTATTGTTAGCATCTCCCTGTGTCAGAGTGTTGAGGTCTTGTTAATTACAGTCGCTTGCTATGGTGCAGCAACGGCTTGTTTTGATACCGCGATGAATGCTTACGCCTTGGAGTATGAAAAAAGTTCTAACAAATCCTTGTTATCCGCTATGCATGGCATGTTCAGTGTTGGCGGTATGGTCGGTGCTTTTTTGGGAGGTTCTTTTCTTGCTAATTTTGAGGGATCAACACTGTTTTTGCTGTCGGGACTAAATAGTTTGCTGGCCTCTATATTCTGCGTATTCATGGTCAGCACAAAGCAGGTGAAGCATGAGTCTCATCAACGTCTTGATACTAAGCCCTTTCAATATACACTCAAAATTGGCTTTTTAGCATTTCTTGCATTGCTGGCTGAAGGGGCTATGTATGATTGGTCTTCGATGTTTTTGCGTGATGAATTATTGGTAACAGGGGGTCGTGTTTCAGCAGGATACTTTGGGTTTTCCAGCGGAATGATGCTGGGTCGATTACTTGGAGATCGCTGGAGAAATATCCTTAAAGATAAATCTCATATCATCGTCTCGGTATCTGCCGCTTTAGCTTTCGCGGGTGTCTGTATGCTTGTATTGACAGCAAGCTTTCAG
>RFQK01000333.1 GCA_009925045.1 Methylococcaceae bacterium | reverse complement strand
GGGCGCTGCTGTGGGTGTCGTTGGGCGTGCTGGGTGCCGTAGTGGTGGGCGCGTTTATTTTGCCGCCCGTGGCGTGGGCGTTTACGTTTATTCCGGCGTGGATCGCGTGGCTGGTGTTGATTGGTATCATTGGGTTTCACTTTTACTACAAGGTCGTAGCTGCCTTGGCACGCAAATTTATCGAACAAGCCAGACTGGTGCGTCGTTACGGCGCCGCCGTTATCGTGATGGCTTTTGATGAAGTAGGGCAAGCCGATACTTTGGCGCGTAAAGTTGAAATTTGTCAGCGCGCCTACAAAATTTTGGTGGAACAAATTGGCTTTCCGGCTGAAGACATTATTTTTGACCCCAATATTTTCGCTGTCGCCACCGGTATTGAAGAACACAATAATTATGGCGTTGACTTTATCGAAGCCACACGCCAGATCAAACAAAGTCTGCCTCACGCCCTGATCTCAGGCGGCGTCTCCAATGTTTCCTTTTCTTTTCGCGGTAATAATCCGGTTCGGGAAGCGATCCATGCGGTATTTTTATATCACGCAGTCAAAGCGGGCATGTCCATGGGTATCGTCAATGCCGGCCAGCTAGCAATTTATGCCGACATCCCGACCGAACTTCGCGATGCTGTTGAAGACGTGATTCTTAATCGTCACGATAATGGCACCGAAAAACTGCTGGAAATTGCTGAGAAATATCGAGGCAGTGGGCAAAGTGTCAAACAAGAAACACTGGAATGGCGAGATTGGCCAGTACAAAAGCGTCTTGAACATGCTTTAGTCAAAGGCATTGCAGATTTTATTGAAGAAGACACCGAAGCGGCTCGTCTGGAAGCCGAAAAACCATTGCACGTCATTGAAGGTCCTTTGATGGACGGCATGAATGTGGTGGGTGATTTATTTGGTGAAGGCAAAATGTTTCTACCTCAGGTGGTTAAATCTGCCCGGGTCATGAAAAAAGCCGTCGCTTACTTAATGCCATTTATGGATGCCGAAGCCGATGGCAGTGAACGTCAAAGCAATGGCAAAGTGCTGATGGCGACCGTGAAAGGCGATGTGCATGACATTGGCAAAAATATTGTGGCCGTGGTTTTGCAATGTAACAACTATGAAGTAATTGATATGGGGGTCATGGTACCCGCGGAAACCATTCTAAAAACTGCTCGCGAAGAAAATGTCGACATTATCGGTTTAAGCGGTCTGATTACACCGTCATTGGATGAAATGGTGCATGTTGCCAAAGAAATGCAGCGTCAAGGCTTTAAGATACCCTTAATGATAGGTGGCGCCACCACTTCTCGTGCCCATACCGCCGTCAAGATTGAACCGAATTACACAGCGGCTCCGACCGTCTATGTTACCGATGCTTCGCGCAGTGTCGGTGTGGTGGGGTCCTTACTCAGCGAAGATTTAAACGCTGATTATGTGGCTAAACTGCGGGAAGAATACGAAGTTGTCCGTGAACGCCATAAGGGCAGACATGCCAAAACCGCTCAGCATACGCTGGAAGCGGCCCGACACAACAAATATGCCTATCCTTCCACTTATACACCGGTAAAACCCAAATTTCTGGGCGTTAAGACCTTGGAAAATATCTCGCTGGCAGTAGTGGCGGAATTTATCGACTGGACACCGTTTTTCCTGACATGGGAGTTATCCGGCAGTTATCCCGCTATTTTGCAGGATGCCGTGGTCGGCACAGAAGCTCAAAAG
>RFQK01000332.1 GCA_009925045.1 Methylococcaceae bacterium | reverse complement strand
ATCGCTTCGTAAAGAAGAAGCGTCTGTTTTACTCATAGAAAGAGCATGAATCTAGCCTTTACAGTTGGGGTTGTCGGTAATCCAAATTGTGGTAAGACTAGTCTATTTAATACCTTAACGGGTTCCAAACATCAGGTAGGTAACTGGCCGGGTGTTACAGTCGAAAAGAAAACCGGTCATTACCAACATAATGGCTTCACAATTTCACTGGTTGACTTGCCAGGCACCTATTCTCTTGAATCCGAAGATGACAGTGTTTCGCTCGATGAAAAAATAGCGCGTGATTATGTCGCATCTCGAGAAGCCGACCTGATCATCAACATTCTTGATGCTTCCAATATAGAACGCAACTTATATTTGAGTTCACAACTCATTGAAATGCGTGTACCCATGATCGTGGTACTCAATATGATGGACGCAGTTCAGCGTGAGGGCGTGATCATTGATCATATTCAGCTTTCCCAAAAACTTGGCTGTCCAGTGGTGCCTGTTTCCGCGGCTAAAGGCATGGGAATTCACGCCTTATTAACGACCATTAATCAGGCATGTGAGGCAAAACCTATCCCGCTATTGAGTGTGCCTTATCATTCAGCGATAGAGTCTGCCGTTAGTGAATTAGAGTCGCAAATAACTGCCAACAACTGTGACAGGCGTTGGCTAGCACTTAGACTGATTGAAAATGACACCCTTGCCCTTAAGCTCTGCCCTGCTAGCGTTTTAGCTAAGCTTGAAGGTATACGTCAAAATATTGAAGTTCTAGCGAACGAAGAAATTGATATTCTGGCCGCTGATGCGCGTTATGGTTTGGTTAATCAATTGGTGACTGATTGTGTCTTCAAACACAATCAAGTATCTAAAAATATCTCCGAACGCATTGATCATATAGTCCTTAATCGGTTTCTGGGCATTCCCATTTTCTTAATGGTGATGTACAGCATGTTTATGTTCACCATTAATATTGGCAACATATTCGTCGATTTTTTCGATCAAATTGTCGGTGCGTTTTTGGTCGATGGTTTAAACAACTGGCTACATCAACTCAATTGGCCTGACTGGTTGATTGTTTTACTCAGCCAAGGTTTTGGGGGCGGTATTCAAGTCGTCGCGACCTTTGTGCCTATCGTTGGTTTCTTGTTTATCTTTTTATCCATCTTAGAAGACTCCGGCTATATGTCTCGGGCGGCCTTCGTGATGGACCGGTTTATGTGCTTGATCGGCTTGCCGGGTAAATCGTTTGTGCCGATGATTATTGGTTTTGGTTGTAATGTCCCAGCTATTATTGCTACTCGCACTTTAGACAACCCAAGAGACAGAATCTTGACGAATCTCATGAATCCTTTCATGTCATGTGGCGCGCGATTACCTGTATACGCCTTATTTGCTGCGGCTTTTTTTCCTGTTGGCGGACAAAACTTAGTGTTTGGACTGTATCTGTTCGGGATTTTGATTGCAGTGTTAACAGGATCGATTATGCGTCATACTCTGTTACGTGGCAAAGCCGCCCCATTCTTAATGGAATTACCCAATTATCATTGGCCAAGTCTGCAAAGTGTTTACATCAAAACTTGGGAACGTTTGAAAGGCTTTATTGTTAATGCGGGTAAAGTGATTGTACCAATGGTGTTAGTCCTGAATATTCTCAATTCTTGGGGAATGGATGGCAGTTTTGGTAAAGAAAATAGCCAACAATCGGTTTTAAGTGAAATTGGA
>RFQK01000331.1 GCA_009925045.1 Methylococcaceae bacterium | reverse complement strand
TAAAGCCAGCAGATCAGCCTCTGTCGAACGTGAAGCTCTAGGAAATTGGAGGTGAATCGTAAGCGGTTGGCGTTCCTGATCAATATGCACCAGACCCGCATTAGTGCCCTTAATTGCCAGACTTAAGGTTTCGGCAACCATGACATTGTTGAGTCCGAGTTGCGCGGCGCGATCCTGATCAATGATGAAATGTAATTGACCTTGTTCGGCTTCGACAAAGTCATCAACATCCACTACACCTTCGGTGTGCTCAATATCGGTTTTGACACGTTTAGCAACCTGAATCAGGTCATCGTAACCGGCATGATCAGGTCCGTAGACCTCAGCAACTAGGGTCGATAAAACCGGCGGTCCCGGCGGCATTTCGACAATTTTAATATTGGCGCCATATTGCGCTTCGATACGGTCGATATCAGGGCGAATGCGTAAGGCGATATCATGTGATTGATGTTTTCGGCGGGCTTTATCGGCCAGCACGATGCGTATGTCCCCTAAATAAGAACCCTGACGCAAATAGTAATGACGCACCATGCCATTAAAATCCATCGGTGAAGATGTGCCAACATAGCTTTGATAGCTACTGACTTCGTTGACGGTCGATAAATACTCGCCCAGCGCCTGAGCGACCTGCTGAGTATTTTCTAAGGAACTGCCGCGTGGCATATCAATCATCAGTTGCAGTTCGTTTTTGTTGTCAAACGGGAGCAATTTTAAAGGTACGACCCGGGTAACGGCCATCATGGCAGAGGCAACAAAGGCGACTACTACTGCGAGTAAGAACAGTTGTGCTTTTCGCTTGTTGTTCAGCAAAGGCTGCATGATTCTTTGATAAAACTGATAGCCACGTTGCAAAGGCGGTTGTTTACGCATTTGATAATGACGATGAATGTTTTCCACATCTACAATCGGATCATCCACCAACAGACCCAAGGATAAGATCAGCGCAAACAAGGTCACACGATTAATGGTGTAGCCAAAAATCAGGTCACAGAGCAGCGTAATGGCAAACGTCATAGGAACGGCCAAGGAAACGATCAAGGATTCTTTGAAGCCCAGAGTTAAAGCCAGTAGCACGATAATGGTCAAAATCGCGATCGATAAATGCATGACCAGTTCGTTGACTTTATGGTCAGCCGTTTCGCCATAGTTACGGGTGACACTCACCAATACATCTGAAGGAATCAATGAGCCTTGCAGGGTTTCGCTCATGTGCATGACCTGTTCCGCCACACTGACCGCATTACTACCGCGACGCTTGGCAACTGCCACTGTCACCAGTTCACGTTGTTCGCCAACAGCCGGCAAAGCAGCGGTTTCGCCTAAGCGGTGCATCTGTTCAACCGCTGGTCCAAAACCAATGTGGGTGTAATAATCGGTATCAGCGGGGCCATCCAGAATTTGCGCGACTTCCCCTAAGCGCAATAAGCGCCCATTATGGGTTTTGATAACCGTTGCGGCGACGTCCGCAGCCGATTGATAATAAGGGCCCGCTTCTAGGCTGATTTCTTGGTTGTTCTGGGTCAGTTTGCCGATGGGTAGATTCAGATTGTTTTGAAGCAAGGCTTGTTGGAGTTCCAAGACACTTAACTGACTCGCCTTTAAACGGGCAGGATCAGGATAGACGCTGATTTGCCGAGGTGAAGCACCCACCACCCAGCTTTTACCCACATTGTCGATGCTGCGTAGTCTGGCTAAAAGTTCGTCAGCAAT
>RFQK01000034.1 GCA_009925045.1 Methylococcaceae bacterium | reverse complement strand
TGCATACACTGCAGCGGTATAGCCTGCAGGTCCGGAACCTAAAATTAATAGTTTGCAATGTTTGCTTGCCGACATGCGTGATTACTCCAAGTTGTCTATTTGATAGTTTTGAATTATACGAACAAACTAAGGGTGATAAAACCCGTAAAAGCTGGGCTATTTTGTGTGATTGCCTGCTATTTGCAATTTCAATCAACTATAATCATCTTTTTAGCCTAATTGAGAGCATTTTGGATGGTTGCTGTTGTGGACAAAAAAGCCGCACGGGGTTTTCGAGAAATCGCCTTTCTGGCCTTGGCTAGTTTGGCATTATTTTTTCTTATTGCTTTGTTTACATTTAATTCCAATGACCCAGGCTGGAGTCATGGCACCTCATATCAATCAATTCACAATGCTTGTGGTGTATTAGGTGCCTGGGTTTCTGATTTTATTTTAAGCTTCTTTGGCTTAATGTCTTATCTGATACCCTTGGTCTTGCTTTGGTATGGCTACCTTTTATTTGTACCTGAGGGCCAAGTAATTGGTCGTTGGCAGGCGATGTTTAGGATTTTGGGTTTTGTTGCGACCGTGGTGTCAGGATCGGCTATTTTTTTTCTGCATTTTCATTTTTTACGCAACAAATTCGATTTGCCTGAAAGTCCTGGCGGTATCATAGGACGAGAAATAGGCGAGCATTTGGTTCATTTGCTGGGTAATTCTGGTTCCACCTTGTTGTTACAACTATTGTTTATGGCTGGTATAACCTTAATGACGGGTTTGTCATGGTTGGCGGCTATGGACACTGTTGGCAAACTGACGCTGGCTTTATTTTCGATTTTTAAGGGAGCCGATGCGGCGCATAAGGCTTCACGTTACCAAAGTGCCGATCCAACAGAATCCAGTAAACCAGTTACCAATCAGTCGGCTGTCAAAAAGCGTGCAGTGCCTGCTGAATCCAAGCCAGAGACCCCAGTTAAAAAAACCAAATTACAAATTGTAAATACGCTTGATTCGCTTGAGTCAGTTGAAGAGGCGACGGTGGTAGCCTTTAAACCTGAGCGGAGAGCGTCCGGTAAGGCGGTTGATTTACTGGATGAAGATCAATATTTGAATGCTTTGCCGACTCTTAATTTACTGGATAAGCGTGAAATCAAGGTCAAACGCTATTCGCCCAGTGATTTAGAGGACTTGTCCCGACGTGTCGAGGATGTTTTACAGGATTACGGCATCTCAGCTGAAGTCGAAGCTGTCTTACCGGGTCCAGTGATTACCCGTTTTGAATTAAGACCGGCTGCTGGTGTTAAAGTTAGTCGTATCAGCGGTTTGTCCAAAGATTTAGCCCGAGGCCTTTCTGTTACTAGCGTCAGGATTGTTGAAGTCATACAAGGTAAGTCGGTTATAGGTCTCGAAATTCCCAATCAAGAACGCGAAATGGTGTCTTTACGTGATCTCTTGGCTTCGAGTGATTTTGATACAGCCAAATCTAAACTCAGTATTGCGATGGGTAAGGACATATCTGGGGTTCCCGTTGTTGCTGATCTGGGTAAAATGCCTCATGCCTTGGTCGCTGGTACGACTGGTTCAGGTAAGTCGGTGGCAATCAATACCATGATTTTAAGTTTGCTTTATAAGGCTAAACCTGAAGATGTGCGTCTGATCATGATAGATCCTAAAATGCTGGAATTGTCGGTTTATGAAGGCATTCCACATTTGTTGACGCCGGTTGTTACCGACATGAAGGATGCTCAGAATGCGTTGCGTTGGGCAGTGGCCGAAATGGAACGTCGTTATAAACTGATGTCTAAAATTGGTGTCCGAAATTTAGCCGGTTATAACCATGAGGTTGCCGAGGCTGAGAAAAAAGGCTCACCGATGCGTGATCCCTTATTTCGTCCCGAGTCTCCAATTCCCCTAGAGGACTATCCGACTTTAACGACCATGCCAAGTATCGTGATTGTGATGCATTTCAAGTTTCGTCGCGAATTGATTCCAGAACAATTATTGATCAAGGCGGGGCTGAAAACTTATTAGGTAACGGTGATATGCTGTTCTTACCCTCGGGTACCAGTATTGCCCAACGGGCTCACGGCGCGTTTGTGAGTGATCAAGAAGTTCATCGTGTGGTCGAGTTTCTTAAAAAAACCGGTCCTACCAATTATCTTGACGATATTACACGTGAGCGAAGTGATACTGGTGAAATCGCTAATGGTGATCTGGATGATGCAGAATCGGATAGTCTTTATGACGAGGCAGTCGCTTTTGTGACTGATTCCCGCAAAGCCTCGATTTCCAGTGTGCAAAGACGTTTTAAAATTGGCTATAACCGTGCGGCTCGTATAATTGAAGAAATGGAGAATGCTGGGGTGGTGAGTTCTCCAGAATCCAATGGAACGCGTGAAGTACTAGCGCCACCCCCGCCGAGATGATGGATTTTTCTTTTGAATGGATTGGTTATGTGGCGGCCAGTCTGACTACTTTGTCATTTTTGCCTCAGGCCATCAAAACCATAAAAACCCGAGATACCGAGTCTTTGTCATTTGGTATGTATGCTATGTTCACAGCAGGGGTGCTGATGTGGTTAATATACGGACTCTATATTGATAACTATGCCATTATTGTCGCCAATGCGGTGACGTTTCTTCTGGCAGCCGTCATACTGGGATTCAAAATTTATAACAGCTTCAAAAACCCTAATTGACATAGGAAAGCATGAAATCGCGTGATAAAAGACACGGTCTGGTATTGGTTCATACTGGTGAAGGCAAAGGTAAATCATCCAGTGCTTTTGGTATGGTGTTCAGAGCGGCTGGCTGGGGTATGCGTGTCTGTGTCATTCAGTTTATTAAGGGACAATGGCAAACTGGTGAACAGAAAGCGGCTCAAAGATTTGAGAACATTGAATGGCATGCCTTAGGGGATGGCTTTACTTGGGATACCAAAAATCCTGAGCAAGATATCAAAACCTCACGTGAAATTTGGGCTTTATGTCAGGAAAAAATCCGCTCAGCGGAATATGACTTGATTGTCCTGGACGAAATTAATTATTGCAGCAGTTACCAATGGATTACTGGGCAGGAAATTGCGGATTTTATTCTCGCTGAAAAACCGGCATGGATGCATATAGTCCTGACGGGCCGCAATGCGGCTGCGGAGCTTATTGAAATCGCCGATACGGTGACCGAAATGACTATGCACAAACACGCTTTTCAAAAGGGTATTAAAGCTGAACAGGGTGTGGAATTTTAAGAGCTGAAAAAATGCCTGTTTTCTGGCAAAATTAAGCTTCTTTTAACTTGAATCACAATACACTATGCAACAAGCCAAACAATTGATTGAAAAGTATTACCAAGCGTTTAATAACGGAGATATGGACACTTTTCTAAGTCTGTTAACCGACGACGTGGTTCATGACATCAATCAGGGTGACCGCGAGCAGGGTAAAGAAGCATTTACCCAATTCATGCAAAAAATGAATCGCCACTATCGTGAGCAATTGGAAAATATTGTCGTCATGGCTAATCAAGACGGTACCCGTGCAGCGGCCGAGTTTGTGGTATTAGGTGAGTATTTAAGTACAGATGAAGGCTTGCCAGAAGCAAATGGTCAAACTTACCGTTTACCTGCTGGGGCATTTTTTGATATTCGTGATGGCAAAGTCGCTCGCGTAACGAATTACTACAATCTTGGCGACTGGATAGAGCAAGTAGATCCACAATAATCTGCTTTTGCCGGGATTGATCATGTCGCATAGAATCCGGGTGCTATGAACACTGGGATCATCCGATAATAATGACAACACAGAGGAGAGCAACAATGGGTGAAGCAAAAAAATTAATGTTAGCCGGCGCGGGTGTGATCATCGTAGGCTTTATCATGGTGGGTATGAGTAAACAGCAAAGCAATGAAGACCGAGAAGCTGCTTCGCAAATTCGTACTTTGGTTGCCATGCAAGAAATGGCCAACCAGAAATGCCCTAAGTTGATTTTGAACCATACCGGTACACAGGTTTACTTCCCATCTAAAACCGATACGGATAAGAATACCTATGTCACGATGGAATGGGATGGTGAATCAGATTCTAATTTTAAACATGCTGCATGCACGTTGAAATTAGCCATTGGTGGCGTCTCAAAATTGGTGATTGACGACAAAGTGTTAATTGATAAATAAGAACACCGGTTGTTACTTTCAGATAATTTGATGATTTACGACCATTGCGTAGTAAATCATCAATTTCATTCTGCCACGGTGTGGCGCTGTTTTAAATACTATGCAGCAATAGTATTTAGACTTTCTCTAGCTATTAAAGCGTTTACGCTTTAGGTGCATTTTATGGAATATTTCCAACATTTCCTCGATATGCTCTTGCATATTGATCACTACCTGAGTGGTTTATTGGCAGAGTACGGGGTATGGGTTTATGCCATTTTGTTTCTGGTGGTTTTCATAGAAACAGGCTTTATCGTGATGCCATTTTTACCTGGTGATTCCTTGTTATTTGCAACGGGTGCAATGGCCGCCTTGGATTTGCTCAATCTGTCATGGTTATTGGGTTTATTGGCGCTCGCAGCCATCTTGGGTGATACCGTTAATTACTGGATAGGGCGTATGTTTGGAAAAAAGGCCTACCGGTCTGCTTGGGTCAACAAACAACACCTGCATAAAGCTGAGGCCTTCTACCAGGTGCATGGGAGTAAAACCATCATCTTGGCCCGTTTCGTGCCCATCGTCAGGTCATTTGCGCCTTTTGTGGCTGGTATTGGACGTATGGATTATTACCAGTTTATAGGTTTCAATGTCTTGGGTGGAATAGCTTGGGTCAGTATTTGTGGCGGAGCCGGATATTTCTTTGGCAATATTCCAATTATTAAGCAGAATTTTGAATTCGTTATTCTGGGCATAGTGGTTGTTTCCTTTTTGCCTGTGGTTTTTGAATATTTTAAAGTCCGAAAATTGGCGCCTTGAACATGAATCTAACCGACTCGCAGAAATGGCTGACTTTGGTCGCTTCGGCAGTATTGTTGGTGCTGCTTTATAAACTGGCGCCAATATTGTTGCCTTTTGCCAGTGCGGCAGTTTTAGCCTATTTAGGTGATCCTCTGGTCGATAGACTAGAAACGTATCAATATCAGGGGCGCCAACTGACCCGGACTATGGCGGTGATCGTCGTGTTTTCCGGCATCATATTGATGATTACTGCCCTATTATTGATCGTAGTGCCAGCCATTGAATGGCAGATCGGTGAATTTATTGAAAAATTGCCCGCCTCATTGAATTGGCTAAACCACTCAGTCATTCCTTTGTTGCAAAAATACATGGGTCGCAGTGTCAGACCTTTGCAGGCGGATCAAATGATCTTATTGATCCGCGGTTATTGGCAACAGGCAAGCGGTGCCGATGGTAGTCTGATTGTCTCGGTTTCCCATTCGGGGGCAGTGATATTGGGCTGGATTACCAATTTGCTGTTAATTCCGGTGATTACCTTCTATTTGTTGCGAGACTGGGATCAACTCATGGTTCAGATCCATGAATTATTTCCGCGTCGCTTTGAAAAAACCGTTGCTAAATTAGCGGGGGAATCAGATGAAGTGCTTTCGGCTTTTATGCGTGGACAGTTTTATGTCATGTTAGCGATGGGTCTCATTTATACCATAGGCCTGTGGCTGATTGATCTGGAATTGGCGCTGCTGATTGGGATGCTGGCAGGTTTGATTAGTTTTATCCCGTATATGGGGGTGGTGACTGGCATTATTCTGGCGGGTGTCGCCGCACTTTTACAATTCCAGGATTTAATGCATTTGGTACCCGTGTTAATTGTTTTTGGTATCGGTCACAGTATAGAAAGCATGTTACTCACACCTTGGTTAGTAGGTAACCGTATCGGTTTACATCCTGTTGTGGTGATATTTGCCGTTTTAGCCGGTGGGCAATTGTTTGGATTTTTGGGGGTGTTACTTGCCCTGCCAGTCGCTTCAGTTGTAATGGTGCTGGTCAGACATGCGCATGAACGCTACACAGACAGTCAGTTTTACAGTCACCCGTCTTAACAAGCGGCTGATCCATTTATCTTTAGGAATTTAAAATGCTCATAAGCGAAGAACTTAACGCAGAAATCAGATTATTATCCTTGTTCAATCTGTCCAGTGTGCAGGAAGGTGTAAAAGTGCACGGTAACGCTGACCCACATTTAATCGCAGCCGCCCAGCGATTGTTTAGTAAAGGTATTATTACTCAGAATGATGGCGGTTATCTGACGGATCTCGGTATCGAACTGACCGAACATTTGCAACGCGCCTTAATTATTTTACAGGCTCATTGATACTCGATTCCTGAACTCGGTTTGGCAACACGTCGCCGAGTTCAAATACCCATTTTACCGAAGCGTAAGCTATCAAGATTAAAGCGCCTGTATAGAATAAAAACTGTAAGGGCCGTGAACGATGTCGTTGCCAAAAATTTTGATGTTCTCCTAAACGTTTAGCCTGCAGATATAAGGCTCGTTGGCGCTGAGCACGTTGTTCTTGATATTCATCGAAAAGCGGGCGGGCGCGCTGTAAATCTTGTTCCTGATATAACCAAATTGCAGGCAACGACATCCCCCAGTTACCTGCGTCAGTTTCATAAAAATCAATTGCGTGTGCCTCTAAAAGTGCACGAATATCATCGGCTTCATCGCCGGGAACACCACGTAAATTAAAAAATAATACAGCCATTAGCTTTGGCACCTCGGGCAAAAATAACTGGCACGCTGACCAATTGTGATATGTTCAATCGGTGTTGAGCACTGTCGGCAGCTCGCATTGCGACGACCGTAAACTTGTAGTGTTTGTTGAAAGTAACCTGGCTTGCCTTGTGGATTGACATAGTCTCTGAGCGTTGTTCCGCCTTGCTCAATGGCGTGGCTGAGCACCTTTTGAATACTCGTCACCAGTTTTTCAAAGTCAGCCAAACTAATGTCCCCAGCACTGCGTGTTGGATGTATGCCCGCCCAAAATAAGGATTCGCTGGCATAAATGTTACCTACACCCACGACGACATGACTGTCCATAATGAAGGCTTTTATCGGAATGCGTCGTTTTGAAGCCATTTTAAAAAGATAGGTGGCATTCAAGCTTTCGGACAAAGGTTCCGGCCCTAGTTTACTGAGTAACAGATGTTGCTCAGGCTGAGTAGTCCACAATACCGCGCCAAATTTGCGTGGGTCGTTGTAACGTAACACTGTGCCATCGGCAAATATCCAGTCAATGTGATCGTGTTTATTGGCTGTATTGTCTTGTGAGGTAATACGTAAGCTACCCGACATACCCAAGTGAATGATCAGATAGCCAGTCCCAAAATCCAACAGTAAGTATTTACCACGTCTGCTAATCGCTTTTAGTGACAGCCCCGTGATAAGTCGATCGAGATCTTTAGGGACAGGCCAGCGCAATTTAGCTTGTCTGACAATCAAGGACACCAGTGTTTTGCCCACAATATGAGGACTGATGCCTAGGCGGCTGGTTTCAACTTCGGGTAATTCAGGCATGACTAAAGCTAAAGAGTGTTCAGTAATACCTGAACTTGCTGATGGAGTTTGTGACGAATAAACGGAAGTTGCCAGCGTCTGCCACCGCATTGATCCCAGAGCATGGCGGCACGGATTCCAGCCAGCAATAAACTACGAATGCGGTTGACATTGTTGGCTGAGTTTAAATATTGCTGATCACCTATGACCATAATCCTAGGTTGCAGATTGCTAATAGTCGAAAAATATAAGTCGGCAAAATTAGCCAGCAGATTTTCATGCAAAATATCGAAGTGCTCATTTTGAGCCTGAGCGCGAGTAATCCCATTGCGAATAGTGGCCTGCATACTAGGATTTTTACTCAGTTGTTTTTGTAATGAAATCAACTGGCCGGCATAACGGATTTCGAGCTGATTGGGCGTAGGGGTTTTGCCGAGTTGTCTATCCAGATGAATTAAGCCAAATTTAATACCATTAATGCCGCCAAACACCTCTTCTACACTGTCGGCATCAATTTTCAAGATACTACTCAGACTGCTTGCCATCGCCAAGGTGTCGCATTGGCCAAGGCTAGCCAGTTGATTGACAAGCCAGCAAGCCTGGCTAAGTCCCGCCAGGGCAATCGCCTGATTTTCAATGGTATCCAGTTTCATTTTACTCTGCTTGAACGGGATGGCCTGTTTGTATCCAACCCTGAATGCCGTTTTGTAAGTGATAGATATTCTGTTGGCCTTGTTTGACCAGGATATCCCCAATTTTGCCACTACGATTCCCGGAACGACAAACCAGAATCACGGCTTGGTCAGGAGAGGTTTTAAGCTTTTCCAGTTCAGCCGTCCATTTAACGGCATCAAACTGGCCATTACTGTCAAAGCCCTGTAGTTTATGGCTGTTAGGAATAATACCGGTGGCTTGCCACTCTGCTGGGGTACGAACATCAACGATCAGCGGCGATTGCTGGGTTTGGATGCTTTGCAACTGTTCAGGGTTAAGCAGTTTGAGCTCTTCTGCTTGCACTGAGCTAAAGGCGAATAACAGACTTAATAAAAATACAAAGTGTTTCATAGTGGGTAGCGAAGGACTCGTGCAAAAAAAATGTAGAAATGAACATCAAAGTTGATGAAATTTTCTTGTGTTTTATACATGATAGCGTAGTGTGCGTCGAGCCGCATTAATCTAGGTTTGCAATTAGAGTGTCTTTAAGGAGTTTTGCGATGACAGTATCAGTCAGTTTGAATGTAAGCGGTATGAAATGTGGGGGCTGTGAAGCCAGCCTGAGCAATGCTCTAACGGCATTAACGGGTGTGACTCAAGTCAAGGCCTCTCATTTGCAAAAACGGGTTGATGTTGAGTTTGATGACCAACAAATCAGTGTTGACGATATTGAAGATGCCATTGTCGATGCCGGATTTAAGCTTGAGGACTAAGCAGGAGCATTAAATGAATAGCCTTGCCCAGCCCGTCGTCGGTCAGTCAATACGATTGTCTATTCTAGGCATGCGTTGTGCTGGTTGCATAGCGGCGGTTGAGGCGGCAATTCATTCAGTTGCAGGTGTTGAAACCGTTGAGGTTAATTTTGCTGATCACTCGGCGGTCGTGACTGGCAAGCTTGATCCACTCCAGTTAAAACAGTCTTTGATAGCTGTCGGTTATGATGCAGCTGTGATGGAAGGTTTAGAAGACCCGAGTGAAGAAGAACGACAGCAGCACGCTCATTATCGTGATTTATTAATCAAGGCGGGATGTTCCGGCTTACTCGGTTTTTACCTCATGCTGGGAGATCATTTGCAATGGTTTCCGGCCATTGCAAGTCCGGAAGGCAGACAGTTCTGGCCACCCATTGCTTTGCTCACATTTGCAGTGATGTTTTTTGCTGGTGGCCATTTCTTTCAAAGTGCAATAAAACTGGGCCGGCTTCGCCAAGCCAATATGGATACCCTGATCGCTTTGGGTACGGGTTCTGCCTGGCTATATTCAACCGTGGTGATAGATTTTTATCGCAATTTGCCTAGCGTGTCCGCCTACGCTTATTTTGAAGCCGCCGCCGTGATCCTCGCGTTCATTAATCTGGGTAATGCATTAGAAAGTCGCGCCCGATCGCATACCTCGGCTGCCATTCGGGCTTTGCTGGGGCTGCAACCCAGGACAGCACGGGTGGTGCGTGATGCCGTGGAGATTGATATCGCGATTGAAAATGTGGGTTTGGGTGAAACGCTAAGGGTGAGGCCAGGCGAAAAAATTCCTGTCGATGGTGTCATGATCGAAGGCCACTCCAGTGTTGACGAGTCCATGCTGACAGGCGAGTCACTCCCGGTTGAGAAACAGTTGGGCGCCAAGCTGGCGGCGGGTACAATAAATTTGCGCGGCAGTTTTTTAATGACGGCCAGCCGCATTGGCCGCGATACAGCCTTAGCGCAGATTATTCAGAGTGTGCGTCAGGCGCAAAACAGTAAACCTGAGTTAGCCCGTCTGGCTGACCGTATTGCGGCGGTCTTTGTACCCAGTGTTCTGATGATCGCTGTGCTGACCTTCTTGGTCTGGTTATGGCTTGGACCCGAACCGGTTTTGGGCTACGCCTTTGTCACAGCGATGACGGTGTTAGTCATCGCCTGTCCTTGTGCTTTAGGACTGGCTACACCGATTGCGGTGATGGTAGCAGTAGGGCGTGCGGCGCAGATGGGGATATTAATTCGTCAAGGTGACGCGCTGCAAACGGCCGGGAAGCTGGATTGTCTGGTTCTGGATAAGACCGGAACTGTCACTCAGGGCAAACCGGAAGTATCTGAATTGATTGCTTGCGCCGATCTGAGTGAAAGCCAGATTCTGCAGTTTGCTGCAAGTTTAGAAGCACATTCCGAACATCCCTTGGCAATTGCCTTGCTTAAAGCAGGCAAATCTACTTCGGGTTCTGTGAACCAAGTTAAAGCAGTGGTTGACCATTTTTCCAATGTTCAAACATTGGCGGGAAGCCAATTGGCGCGCCTTGAATCGCAAAAAAATGTGAACGACAATGCGGCCCTTACTCTCAAAACGACCTTGTCTAGCCTGCAAGATACCAATCTCGAAGTTGCAGCAACGCAGTTCTCGCAAAAGACCCTAAATCTTAACGCCTCGCAACAGACATTTGCCAAGCTCG
>RFQK01000330.1 GCA_009925045.1 Methylococcaceae bacterium | reverse complement strand
GTGGCGCAGATATGAAGGCTTGTGTTAATGAGTCCTTTATAGTTTAAGTCGGTACAAGCTTTATTCGTTAGAATATTTAGATCTACCTTTCTAAGGTATCTTGGATAATGGCTCTTATTATCTGCAGAGGGATCTGGGTTCTGAGGGTAAACTTCTCCCCATCCAACGGCTGTGACTGATGTCCCCGCTTTATCATCCCATCGATTTGCAATAGTGACGATGGGAAAGTCTGTCGGCGCTGGTTGAGCCAGCGTCAGAATGGCCACGTCATATGGCATGCTGACTCCAGATGCACCCGCCTCCCGATATTGGCGGGGGACGGAAATGCTCAAGACTTTACTCGTTATCGCTGAGGGTGATGTGTTATCGATTGCCCCCATCACCGCGGTCCACGAGGCTGGATCATCTATAACCCCATGATTGACTACGCAATGTGCCGCTGTGAGCACCTTGTTGTTAGCAATTAAGCTCCCGCCACATTCGTGCAGGCCATCGACTTGTAAAGAGACCGCAAAGTCATATTTGCCAGGGTCTACTCTCTCTCCATTGACTATGTGAGCAGCCAACGGAGCCGCATTCGGACTTTGTGCTGCCATTATGAGCGCAAAGAATACGGACATTCTCACTAGAGCAAATAAACTGGGTTTCATCAGTCAGTTTGATATCCTAAAAATTGCACAATTCTGATGTAGCTTTCATCAATCAAAGCTTGTGATTTAACGTGCGATGTCTGGCCCGCTAAGGTGACATCTATATCAATGTTTGATACCGAATTGCGTGATGAATCAAAAGTGAAGCTTCCGCTGATGAAGTTATCTTGACCCGATAGATGAACGGTTGTGGAGAACTCCCATCTGACGGGTGCTGCTAGCGCCATTGTAGAGAGGGTGGATAAGGCTATGATTCGGATGCATAAGCGGTAGTTCATCGCGTTCTTTTTTAATGGATTAATAATATTTCGATCAACGTCTTTCTCTATTTTTCGCGGATCATCATTCCTGATCTCAGGCTAACCTACGTAATCCTTGGTTTCAACCACGTAAAAAGTGCGTTTTGAAACGCGCCTAAACATCCCGCGACGATTTCAGCATGGCAGATAAAACGGTCAGGGAAGATCTGTGACCTGCGCTTTACCATCCGGATTGATATGACTGAACTTGATCTCCAATGTTCTCAAGAATTCATGCAGTCCCGCGTCTTGTATGGGAAGTACGTGGGCATCTTGACCTGATTCATTGTGATGAGAATGCCAGTATCCAGGGGGCGTAATAAAGCTGGCTCCTGTGACCCAATCTTCACGATGTGGGTTTTTAATCCATCCATTTTCGCCGAGCTCCGTTCCAATCAGTGTGTAGCAACCTGGTTTGCAATCGACCACAAAATCTAAGGCCACTGACTCATGTCGATGAGGCAGTTGTGATTTTCCCGCAGGCAATAGCCCATACATGGCCCATAGTGTCTGGCTGACTGTTCGAGTTTGGGGGAACGCCACGTTGGCCAGGAGAACACTGACACGATTGGACTCTGCTGTTAATGCACCTTGGGCCACTTCGTTGAGCTTAAGCTCGGCCTGACGATGTCGATAGATCGTTGGATTAAATCTGGAAAGGGTCGGGGTGACGCCGAGATACCGAAGCAGAGGCGCGTCATGGACCCAATAAATTGCGGCCTTTCCATCGCAATGATGGAGGGCGTCAGCATGAGCGGGAAGAACGATGAAATCGCCCTGGCTCCACTGAA
>RFQK01000329.1 GCA_009925045.1 Methylococcaceae bacterium | reverse complement strand
TGGATATCCTTTGGATGATTGGCGTGTTGAACAGATTTGGGGCTTCTATGCTGAAGGTCTGCAATTTGTGAATGACAAGCAAAATTGGGCGGAATGGTGGACCTTGTGGCGCCGTGTCGCAGGTGGTCTTGATGCCGATGCGCAGCAGCGCATATTGGCCGATATTGCTAAATACATTGAACCCGCCGCTGCGCGTCAAGCCGGGGTGGTCAAACAATTGCAGACGCGTAGTTACGAAGATATCGTGCGTTTGGCGGCGGTTCTTGAGCAGTTATCGCCACATCACAAGACTCAGTTAGGTGAGTGGTTATTAAAACGATTACAGAAGTCAGGTGAGCCTGAGCAGACCGCTTGGGCTTTAGGGCGTGTGGGTGCAAGAATTTTGTTTCATGGTCAGCCGCAAAATGTAATTGCGGCTAGCCAGGTGAGTGTTTGGTTGGAGCAGTTGCTCGTGATGGACTGGAAAAAACAGCCCCAACTGGCGTTTGCAGCCACTATGTTGGCTCGTCGCTGTAATGACCGGGTACGAGATGTAGAGGAGGATTTACGCAGCAAGGTCTTGGATAAATTAAAGCAATCCAAATCGCCTGCTAGCTGGGTAATGATGGTCGCAGAATTTCAGGTCTTGGATGCTCAGCAAGAGCGGCAAATGTTTGGTGAGGCTTTGCCGCCCGGTTTAAAACTAGTCGATTAAGTTTTTTTCAAAATCAGTTCTAACACTAATTTACTGCCAAAATACGCCATTAGCAGTAAGACAAAGCCGATCAGGGTCCATTGGATAGCAATGCTGCCTCGCCAGCCGTAACGGACTCGCCCAACTAATAAGCCGGAAAAAATAATCCAGGCGATAATTGAGAGAACGGTTTTGTGGACTAGGTGTTGGGCGAATAAATCATCGATAAAAACAAAACCACTAATCAGAGCGACAGTCAGGAATGCCAGTCCGGTGGCAATCATTTGAAATAACAGTGTCTCCATGGCTTGTAAAGGTGGTAAGGCCAGGATGAGTCGTTGCGGACTGTGATTACGCAATTGCTGGTCCTGTATGGCGAGCAATATGGCTTGTAATGCAGCGATGTTGAGCAGGCTGAAGGCGATAATTGAGCTTAAAACGTGAACGCTCATTTGCCAGTTGTAATTGGATAATAAGCGAGTTTGCTCAGGAAAAATGAGGTCCAGACCTAGCAATAATGCGGCTAAGGGGTAAACTGCAATGCCCAGCTTTTCGACGGGTTTGTCGATGCTGGCGATTAACAACAAGGTGACTATGCACAATCCAACCAGTGCGCCCGCGTTGAAAAAACTGAAATCAAAATTTTGATGATTAACAATGTTCAGTCCCATGTAAGTGGCGTGCATCAATAAGCCTAGCCAGCCGAATTTTACGGGATGGTGATATTGGGTGTGGCGCCTAACTATTTGCTTGGCCAATAAAATGGCACCACAGATATAGCTAACAAGAGCCAGGCTACCGACCAAGAGATTGAGAGTCATTCAATTATCAAAAGGTGTTGTGAATGGCTTATGTTAAACTAAGCCCAACAAATGTTCTAACCTCTTGGTGATAGAACTTGTCGGCCGCCCCATAAAAAATAGAAGAATCAGGTATGTTTGATAATTTAACCGACCGTTTAAGCGGAACTCTTAAAAAACTGAAAGGTCAGGGTCGTCTGACCGAAGCCAATATTCAGGAAACCTTGCGAGAAGTGCGTGTGGCCTTATTGGAGGCTGATGTCGCCT
>RFQK01000328.1 GCA_009925045.1 Methylococcaceae bacterium | reverse complement strand
GCCGCAGACAGTGCGGATTAAAGGTGTGGATGACACCTTGGTGGATGGCAATATTCACTATACGCTGACGGCGAGCAGCAGTTCTAATGATATTCACTACAGTAATAAAAGCGCTGCGGTGACGGTGACCAATACCGATAATGATGCGGGTGGGTTGCTGGTGACTCCGGATACCCTAACTACTCAGGAGTCAGGGCAGTCAGGCAGTTTTACAGTGAGCTTAAAAAACCAGCCCGTCAGTCCTGTTACAGTTTATTTCAGTGGACTTGATACAACGGAAGGTGAATTAAGTAGCAAGCAACTGACTTTTAGCAGTGCTAATTGGAACACCCCACAAACAGTCAGCGTCAAAGGGGTTGATGACCCTTGGGCTGACGGAGATATCCAATATAACTTAAGTTTAACCAGTGCTTCTTCTGATCCGAATTTTAATAACAAGACAGCCACTGTTTCGGTTAAAAATCTTGATAACGAAGTTGTTGGACTGATAGTCGATAAATCGACGCTGACCACCAGTGAACCGGATGTTGCCGATCAGTTTAATGTGGTCCTCAAAACTCAGCCGCTGACGAATGTGACGGTGACTCTGTCTGGTCTTGATGAAACGGAAGGTCGTTTGAGTGCCGATAAACTGGTGTTTACGCCAGATAACTGGAATAAACCTCAAACCATTATTGTTACCGGGGTTGATGACAATCTATACGATCATAAAATTGTTTATACACTGGATCTGAAAACTTCGGGTGACCAGGCTTATGACGGAGCGAATGCTCAATATGCTCAGGTAAAGGTTACTAATCTTGATAACTATCTGAAAGTGGAGAATGTAACCGTTAATGAGGGGTCTCCCTATGCGGTTATGCGGATTTACGGATCTGAAGGTCAGCAACTCACGCTTGCTCTGCAGGAAACCGGAACAAATTTTGCTGCCTTAGCGGGCAATGCTCAGATTGGCGTTGATATTGGCAATAATCTGCAGTATTTCGATGGTGATGCCTGGCAAAATTATAGTCCCGGCCAGAAAGTTACTTATCCGGAAGGCAGTACGACTTTACTGGCCCGGATAGCGGTAAAAAATGATCCCATTTATGAAAAACAGGAATCATTTAAATTAAACGTGACTAGCCGCGGGGTTACCCAGTCAGGTGTTGGCATTATTACGGATGATGGACAAGGGCCTATTTTTAATGAGAGTGGCGCGGAAGTTCTAAATCCAGATCTGGATGATGATCGCCAAATTAAGGTGAAAACATTTTCGGTCAACGAAGGTTCTGATTATGCTGTGTTTACTATCAGCAGTGCTTCTCAGGCTTCGGTTCGTCTCGATTTATTGGAAATGGCGGTCAACAATGGAGCAGTGGCCAAATTAGGCGTCGATAGTGGTAATGTCTTACAGTATTTTGATGGTAGCACCTGGCAAAACTATCAGACTGACAGCAAGCTTGCTATCAGTAATGGCAAATTATATGTGCGTCTGGCGATACACAATGATCCGATAAAAGAAGGTCCTGAATCCTTACGTCTGATTGTCACAGATGATGCACTCGGTTCCTCATTTGGCACGTGTCTGATTCGTGATGATGGTTCAGGCAGTGTCTGGCTGGGGAATGCTGTGACTCCATCGACGCCAGAACAATTGGCCGCTATTAATTTTGATCTTGATGATGATTTCGATCGGGATGGTATCGCGCCAAATGTTGAAGAGATTTTGGCAACAATGTCGGCTTCAACGGGGCGCGGCGGTTACGACGGCGATCTCAATGAAGATG
>RFQK01000327.1 GCA_009925045.1 Methylococcaceae bacterium | reverse complement strand
CCGGTGCCGCCGCCGGCGTTAACACGGCGGGCTATCTGGTTCAGGTTATTGCCAATGCCGGCAAGCTGGCGCAGCAGCGCCGGCGAGATCGAGGGGAGCTTTCCGGAACGTGCCGGCTTTTCGTCCAGGCAGATCTGCCGCATCCACGCCGCCAGCTGCCTGCCGTCACAGCGCTCGAGCAGCCGCCGGTGCTCGTCCTCCGTCACCCACATGGTGAGCATCTTGCTCCGTTTCTCTGACAAACCGGCCTCCTGATAACGCCGGGACGGGCGGGAAAGCCTTTCCCGGTCGGCGCGGGGTTGGACAAGCCGCAGGCGCGTCAGGCTTTTGGCGGGTTTCGGGGCGCAGCCCTGAACCAGTCACGTAGCGCTAGCGGAGTGTATACTGGCTTAATATGGTAAATCGAAGTGGGAATTCATGAAAGTGCTTCATGTGGCAGGGGAAAAGGCAGCTGCGGGGCGTAAGTGCAACATGCCAGTGCAGATGAAATGACGCCTCCTCGCTCACTCGGTCGCTGCGCTCCTGCCGTGAGACTGCGGCGGGCGTTATCTGCTTACAAATGATGCGATAAAGGAATAGCTCTAGAATAAGGGAGGCAGGAAAAAGGATAGGGCGTTGCCGTTTTTCCATAGGCTCCGCCCCCCTGACAAGCATCACAGAATCTGACGCTCAAATCAGTGGTGGCGAAACCCGACAGGACTATAAAGATACCAGGCGTTTCCCCCTGGCGGCTCCCTCGTGCGCTCTCCTGTTCCTGCCTTTCGGTGTACCGGTGTCACTCCGCTGTTATGGCCGCGGTTTCTCATTCCACGCCTGACACTCGGTTCCGGGAAGGCAGTTCGCTCCAAGCTGGACTGTATGCACGAACCCCCCGTTCAGTCCGACCGCTGCGCCTTATCCGGTAACTATCGTCTTGAGTCCAACCCGGAAAGGCACGACTAATCGCCATTGGCAACGGCCATTGGTAAACAGGATGTGCGAGAGATGTATCGAGAGTTCTTGAAGTGGTGGCCTAACTACGGCTACACTGGAAGGACAGTATTTGGTATCTGCGCTCTGCTGAAGCCAGTTACCAGGTTAAGCAGTTCCCCAACTGACTTAACCTTCGAAAAACCGCCTCCCCAGGCGGTTTTTTCGTTTACAGAGCAAGAGATTACGCGTACAGAGCGCGGATCTCAAGAAGATCGTAAGAAGAAAGTTAACATGAGTGTTTTTATCCCTCAAAAAGAAGGCTTCTAGTTATAGAAGCCTTCTTTTTGAGGGATAACTTATATTTTTTTAAAAAAAATCATGCAATAGCATGTTTCTTCTCAGAACTATCAACAATGTGTTTCCTTTCTATGATTTCATGAGCTGGAATCACTCTGTCTATTTCTTCTTGCAATCGAGGGCTACTAGTAACCTCCCATAAATCAACAGACTGCTGTATATTTAGCCAGAACTTTGCAGTGGTATCGAAGGCTTTAGCCAACCTAAAAGCCATATCGGTAGACAGCTTTCTATTATTGTTAACTAAAGCACTGGCAGAATTTCTATGCACATTCAACATTTCAGCCAAGTCATTGATTTTTAAACCACTTGGTTCGAGATATTCATAAAGAATAATATCCCCTACAGTTGATGGCTTTCTAGTTGCTTGGGACATGCTTTACTCCTAAATTTTTTACTTCTCTCTGTTAGATGAGGAAGATAAGTATTTCGTCTATTACCAGCTGTAGCGATGAGTAATTATCTTAAATATAGTCACGTCATTTATTTTATTAATCATTA
>RFQK01000326.1 GCA_009925045.1 Methylococcaceae bacterium | reverse complement strand
GACATATTAATAAGGTTGCGTTTGTTTTAATTGTTAATATGTCTTTATGCTGTTATTAGTAATCAATTTTTATCTTTTGAAGAGTGTTGATAAAAGAAAAGGAAGAAATGCAAGACTATGCATTGGTGGTATAGACAGTAGTTTCCATATTTGTGTAGCCGGATTGATAGTATTTGCCCGATACGACATCTAATGTGTTGTCTAGGCCGGTGCCATTAGAGTTCAACACAAGTTGGCTGTCAAGAATGGTCGGACCAATTCGGGGGTTTCCTGCGATGCCATTAATGGTATTCAATTGTTTGTTATTTGGGTCGCTCCATGTTACAAGATACCACACAGTTCCATTATATGAGGTTTTAAATAATGCTGCTGTGCCATTTAAACCTCCCACAATCCATTTATCGCCAGTCCATGCAATTGCGGTGCACGAAGTGGCAAATATTGTGTTTGTTAAACTAGTCCAAGCAATGCCATTAGCTGAATATAACAAGTTATTTGCAGAACTCGCGCCGCCAGCAACCCACATTTTGCCATTCCACGCAACCGCACTAATAGCGAATGTTACTTCGGCAATCGCATACCAAGTATTGCTATCATATGAGTATATAATGCCGTTAGTGCCAACTGCAATCCATAATTGCCCATTGCTTTTAATATCATTGCAAGACGTTAAACTGTTTGTTTGTTGCGTCCAAGTCAAACCATCAGTGGAGGTTATAATGGGATTGGATGTTGCGTCGCCGCCTGCACACCATTGAATGCCGTTCCACACAATCGCATTGCAAGAAGTTAACCCACTTGACGAGACAATGGACCAAATGACGCCATTGTAAGAATATGCGAGCGTTCCATCGGTAAACCCAGCGAACCACATGGTTCCATTCCACGCGATACATTTGCCATCGCCGCTAGTAACAATGCTTGTGCCAAGGCCGACCCAGTTCAAACCGTCGTAAGAGTAAGCAATGGAGTTTGAACCAGCGCCAACGGCGACCCACATTGTTCCATTCCACGCCACGGCATATCCGGTAGTAAAAATGCCCGCGCCGACATTAATCCATTTGTATCCATCCATAGAGTATGCAATGGGTGAGTTAGTTCCGGTGCCAACAGCGACAATCGGGTGTTTGATATTAATATTGCTGACATTGGAGGTCCAACCGATAGCGTTAATACTGTCAATATAGGTGAGAAACTTGCTGTCTAATGTTTCGGTCCAGTATTTGCCGTCTACGGAGTATAGGAGGCAGCCATTGCTATCGGTATTTTTAAAGCCGGTTGCGACCCAATAAATTCCGTTCCATTTGACAGAGCTAATATAATTGGATGGGTTGTCGGCCAATCCTGAAATAAGGTTGTAGTTGAAATTAGACCAGTTTATGCCATCAGTAGAATATGCAATCGCTCCTCCATCGCCAGTTGCTACCCACCAAGTGCCGGTCCACGCGACTGCGCGACCAGTCGTAAAAAAATTGGCCGACCCAGCGACCCAAGAATTGCCGCTAGGGTCAGTAGAGTACACAATAGAATGGTCCTCATCATAACCAACCGCAACCCAGTAAGCATCACCGCTGCTTGGATTAGGATTGTAAGCAACGCCGTAGCCGGTAGTCAATATGGTTGAATTGGCAGTATCAGTCCAAGTCTTTCCATCAAAAGACCGCACAATTTTGCTGCCAACTGCAACCCATACAGTGGAGCCTGTGTCCAAATTGTTGCAAGCGACCCCATAAAAGGTGCTATTAGATAAATCAGTTGTGCAATTATACCA
>RFQK01000325.1 GCA_009925045.1 Methylococcaceae bacterium | reverse complement strand
TTGTTTTCGCAAACCGATTCCCAACAGGATTCCAAGCCGTCTTAAAACGAGCATCTGAGCCGCTTTCTGGCCTAAAGCAATTTCTTGAGGCAAAAAAAACCGGCAAAAGCCGGAAAATGAAGGAAGTATCTTAGCTGTACATCTCTAAGCACGAATATAGGATAGTTGTTATTCGGTTGCTTGCCAATGTGACCAATTGTCACGTGTGACAACTTGTCGCAGTTTACTGTTTTCATTTAAGTTTTTTTGTTCACTTCCTTAGCATTGTTCCTCAGGTTAAAATCCTTGGCATTATGCTAAATTTTAAGAATATTGCGATTCGTCGCGGCAGCCGTCTGTTGTTTGCCGGTGCCAGTTTTACCATTCATAAGGGCCAGAAAGTCGGTCTGACCGGTGCCAATGGTGTTGGAAAATCCAGCTTCTTCGCTTTGCTCAGAGATGAGTTGCATGCTGATGAAGGTGAATTCAGCATGCCACCTAATCTGGAAGTGGCGCATGTGGCTCAGGAAACGCCGGCCTTGAGTTGTGCCGCGATCGAATATGTCTTGGACGGTGATCGCGAGTTACGTCAGGTTCAACAGCAGTTGCAAGAGGCGGAGCAGCGTCATGAAGGCCTAAAACTGGCTGAATTGCATAGCCATTATGATCATATCGGTGGTTACACCGCTCAGGCTAGAGCTTCGCGCCTCTTAAACGGTTTGGGTTTTACTGCCCAGCAAGAAGCGCAGCCCGTCAGTGCTTTTTCCGGTGGCTGGCGTATGCGCCTCAATCTGGCACAGGCCTTGATGTGCCGTTCTGATGTGTTATTGCTGGATGAGCCGACTAACCATCTGGATTTAGATGCGGTTATCTGGTTACAGGACTGGCTGATTAAATATCCCGGCACCTTGTTGTTAATTTCGCATGACCGGGATTTTCTCGACAGTATTACCGATCATATCGTGCATATCGAACAAGGTCGCGCGGAGATTTATACCGGTAATTATTCCGATTTTGAACGCATGCGTGCCGAAAAACTGGCACAACAACCCGCATCAAATCTTTGGAACGGATGGAGTTGATTGCCCAGGCGCATGTTGATTCACCGTTTGCCTTCAGCTTTCCGCCCCCTTTAAAAATGCCCAATCCCTTGATTCAGATTGAACAGGCGGATATTGGCTATGGCGATAAGCGCATCTTGAGCCAGGTCAGTCTGTCTATCAGTCCCGGGGACCGGATAGGTTTATTGGGGCCGAATGGGGCGGGTAAGTCGAGTCTGATCAAGGTCTTGTCTCAGCAAATGCCGGCTTTGACTGGTAAGCTACAAACTGCACAGGATTTGCACATAGGCTATTTTGCCCAGCATCAACTGGAACAATTACGCTTAGAGCAAACCCCGTTATGGCATTTGCAGCAATTGGACAAGCAAGCCACCGAAAAAGATTTACGCAATTTTCTGGGTGGCTTTGATTTTAGGGGCGACAAAGTCAATGATCCGGTCGGGCCGTTTTCCGGTGGTGAGAAAGCCCGCTTGGTTTTGGCTTTGCTGGTGTATCAAAATCCCAATTTGCTATTGCTGGATGAGCCGACCAACCATTTAGATTTGGAAATGCGACACGCTTTAAGCGTAGCCTTGCAGGATTACCAAGGCGCTATGGTCATTGTTTCTCATGACCGGCACATGTTGCGTTCGGTGACCGACCAATTGTGGCTGGTGGCGGATGGACGTTTACAGCCGTTTGACGGTGATCTGGATGATTACAAACTGTGGCTGGCAGAACAAAAACGTTTA
>RFQK01000324.1 GCA_009925045.1 Methylococcaceae bacterium | reverse complement strand
CATGCTGGCTACTAATAGCGTCATCATAACGCTGAGCAGGGTGATCGCAATCAGCATTTCCAGCAGCGTGAAGCCTGTCTGATGCTTGTTCATCACTCAACAGACTCGGGTTGAAGCTTTAAGGTCTGTGTTTCAAATGATTTTTCTTGCTCATTTTCTAACCAGACTACTTTGGCTCTGACATGATAGAGTTTCAGGTTTTTGGTGATCGTATCTTGATTTTCGGTGTTTTTGTATTGGTTAATCAGCGATGCAATCACGGACCAGCGATACTTTTTTTGAATCGTGCCAAACACTTCACCATTGACCAGTTTTTGCTCAACCCCGGCTTTTGCCAATATTGATTCGGAAATCTGGGCGGCAATGCTGAGGTTTTCATTATGGATAGCCGATTGAGTGCCGGTTGAAAATACTTTCATCAGTACGGTTAAAGAAATCGTCATAATGGCAAACGCAAAAACGATTTCTATCAGAGAAAATCCTGAATCAGTTCTCATGGCTGATCTTGATATGACCTGTGATCCAGTTAATGTCAATTTGACGAAAAAGGTTTTGTAATTCCAATTTGATTCGTCCGCCGGTAGAAGAGCCGTCAGCAAAAAACACCACTTTAGCTTGTTTGCCGCTGGTAAATTCATCTTCCGCGACTACCAGTGAAATGGCTATGTCGTCGTTAAGACGATAGATTTTGTCACTTTCACTGAGTGCATAGGTTTTGCTATCGATGTCAAAAGTCACCGAAACTGGTTTTTGTTGTGCAATCGCTTCGGTTTGAGCTAATCGCAAGGCCGAAACCATGTCAAAGCTGTTACTGCGTAAAGTCTGATTCGGATTGCCTGAAAATATTCGACTGCTTAAGGCTGTCAAACTCAGAACAGACACCAGCAACACCATAATCAGTTCGATTAAAGTAAAGCCACTGGCGTCCGTTCTGTCACGCATTCTTATTCCCAACTGTTGATATCTTGATCTTCGCCCTCACCACCTTCGCGGCCATCAGCGCCATAGCTAAAAATATCAAAAGCGCCGTGTTTGCCTGGATAGACGTAGTGGTACTCTTGCAGCCAGGGATCTTGTGGGACTTTTTCTTTTCTCAAATAAGGGCCATTCCATTGTCTGGCATCTGAGGGTTTTTGAATCAAAGCTTGTAGACCTTGTTGCTGATTGGGGTAACGGCCTTCGTCTAGTTTGTACATATCCAAAGAAGCGGATAAATCTTCAATTTGTACCCGAGCCGCTTTGGTTTTCGAGGCCCCCATATGTTTCATGACTTGAGGTCCGACGATACCCGCCAGCAAAGCGATAATGGCTAAAACCACTAATAACTCAAGTAAAGTAAAACCCGATTGACGTCTGATAGGTGTTTTCATAGTGTTCCTGTTTATGCAGCAAGATTATTAAGGCTAAGAATAGCCAGAAGAATGGAGACGATGATGCCAGCGATCATCAGGCCTAAGGTGATAATTAATGCCGGTTCCAGCAGGGCGAGTAAGCGCTGAATTGAGACTTTAAGCTGTTGATCATAAATCACGGCAACTCTTAATAGCATCTCTTCCAGCTTGCCGGTTTCTTCGCCCATTTTAATCATTTGAATCGCGATCTTAGGAAAAACCGGCTGGGTCACTAAAGTATCCGACAAGGGTTTGCCGGATTTCAGATCATTTTGGGCTATGTCAACAATTTCAATCAATACCTTATTGGCCATGGTTTCACGGACGATGGCCATTGAGTTAAGAATGGAGACACCGTTTTGCAATAAAGTCCCAAAGGTCCGGCTGA
>RFQK01000323.1 GCA_009925045.1 Methylococcaceae bacterium | reverse complement strand
CATCCCTGCTTCAGCATCAGGAAAGAGTGTCTGTCCCCCGCGGCTCTCAGCCAACTTTTACAGAAAAAAATTTGCGCCGCCTTTGGACTAACTGCTAAGCCTCGTAGTAATGTAGCGATAAAGCGCATCCTCCACCGGTTGATCCAAGGTGAGCATCATGTGAACCACCGATTTGTGCCCGCCTTTCCCATCAGGCATTAATGTTTGTTCAAAGGTATCAGGGACCGGGCTCACGTCGCCCATGTAGTAAAACTCAATCCCCTCGTCGTTATTTTTTTGTACGAACAACATCACTCGCTGGTGAGATTCAGCAGTTTTGAAAAACTGCACGTCAGGGCTCGCCTCGGTCCGATTACTTTTGGTGAACCACTTCATCTGGGAGGGATTCAGAAACTCGTCTTCGTACCGGACGGTTGCTGAAATATCTTCCTCCTTGTGGTAGGTAACAAACAAAGGACACCAAGCTTTGTTTGGGCCAATAAGGTAACCGCCGACATTCTGGGCAATCGGATTTTCCTCAGCGCCCAAGATTCGGAAAACATCAGATCGGCTGTACTTTCGGTAACGCTGAAATCCAGACTTCTCATTTTCTACGGAGAAAGTTTCGAGAAATTTAAATGACGCGTAATCCAGCAGATCTCGCAGGAACGACTCGAATCCAGGCTCTCTTAGGATTTCCTCAAACCTGTAAGCCGAGGTCCACCGGATATCCGATGTCCTCAGCTTTGTCTTCTCGGTATATTGAGCGTTTAACTCGCTTGTTAAAATGTAAGGCCGCTCGATTAAAGCCTTGAGAAGTAACGCCTCCTCTAGAGATTTCCCATTGAGGCCATCACGAGACAATGTTTCCAGAACCTTCTGCCCGCGCGAACTAATGGATGGAACCAGATCCGCCTCAATAGACCGCGCAAACCCATAAAATGATTTGGCGTAAACGATATAGGCCATCGGATCACGTAAATCATGCATCACGAAATCCATCATCATGGGCACCCTACCAATCCGATTTTTCAGGGCGTTAAAATCAGCACGCAGATCCTTGGCTAACAAGGTTCGTGCAGAGTTGATACTTTCAAAAATCCGCTCTTTGGCCAGCAGATCGAAATTGATTGTTGAAGTCCCCGGCAACCCATTGCTCCCACTTACCAGAAGACGTCGCACACGATCCTTGTCGTAAGAACGATCTCCGTACAACGCTATTGGGATTAGGTAGTTGTTTGTGTAGCTCCCTATAAAATCAATAACCGTGAGGTATTTCTCGCGTCCTTGAAGTTTACGCAACCCGCGCCCCAGCTGCTGGACAAACACAATCGCGGACTGTGTCGGGCGTAACAGAATAATCTGATTCACCTGAGGGATATCCACCCCTTCGTTAAAGATATCCACGGTGACAATGTAATCCAGTTTCCCCGGATCATCCGGTTCGGACTCCAGCCGTAATATGGCAACCTCTCGAGCCAGTTCAGAGTCTTGTCCGCTCAGTGCACATGTTCGATACCCTCGCCGATTCATTTCCACGCTCAGGGCTTCTGCTTCCTCATTTCGTGAGCAGAAAATAAGCCCCCTGACAATGCCGCCATCACATCCATAAAACTCCGCTTTTTCTATGACTCGACTCACGCGCTCCGGTGCGAGGAGTCGCTTAAAGTCGCTCAGCTCAGCTACTGCTTCACCGTTGACCGTTAGGTCAGTGACCCCGAAGTAGTGGAACGGGCACAGAAGCCCTTCCTCTAAAGCCTGCTGCAACCGAATTTCATACGCAATATTGTAGTCGAAATAGCGGAAAATATCCCCGCCATCGGTTCGCTCTGGCGTTGCAGTCATTCCAAG
>RFQK01000322.1 GCA_009925045.1 Methylococcaceae bacterium | reverse complement strand
TCGATTTAAGCTCTTCAGCAATATTTTAAGGTTTATAGATCCATTAGAAATATTTAAGAATTGGTGGATATATCCACTAAATGGACAAGCGCGCAGAATGCACAATGTTTCCTTGATTGCTCATTGGCTAAGACCTAAGCAGAACTTTAGTCAAGAAGTTACCAGAGCAGTAGGCTTTAGCAAGGCAAAAAAAAGCCCCAATCGGTACGACGGGGCTTGAGGTTCACAGAAGGAAGGAAAGCTTTAAAACGATTAGGTCTAGCGTGTTTGGGTAAAATCTAGGTTGCTAATAAATGATGCTGCACCCAAAAGAGTGGTGGAAACGATAAAATCACCGGATACAAAGCCGAAAACGCCGGAAACGAATAGTAAGCCGGTAGTAATGTCGCGATATTTGTTGTATTCAGTTTTCATATATTCCTCTCTTAAAATCAATCTCTTAGTGTTGGGTGTATTTTAGTGATGATTTTTTGTATTTACAATACCCTGATTAATTGACTAATTGTATTCAAATAAGAAACAATAAAAATAAGCGAACAGTATTTTTGTAGATCTTAATTGGTGATGTTTAGGTGTAGAAAAAAGTGTGACAAATTGTCGCAGTTTTACTGGACAAGCGATTCTGAATTGCTTAGAATCTGCCCTGTCTTGTAACAGCGTGTGACAAGACCTAAGAGGAAGGAGGAAAGCGGCCATTCATTGGAAAAAAACAATAAAATCCGCACTCAATTGAAAGCTGACCTATTCGGACAGTCGTCTAAACAATAAAAATAATATTGGACGGAAGCCCACTTTAAGTGGGCTTTTTTATGTCTGTCGTTTTTTAATTGCCTTGCAAGGATTCGCTAATCTTTGGTGCTGGCGATGATCTTGTGAATGCGCTTTCTGCCAAAACCAAAAATGATCAGGATGAATGGTATCGACAGGCCTTCGATTAGATGTGGATTGATATGGAGTCCAAATGCTTCTAAGGCCTCACTGACTTTTCCGACCAGACTGGCGGCGTAGTACGTAATAGCTACCATGGATATGCCTTCGACCATTTGTTGCATACGCAGTTGCATCTTGGCTCTTAGCGCCATCGAGCTTAATAGCGACTGATTTTGGCGTTCTATGGTGATATCAACCTTGGTTCTCAATAATTGGCTGGCATTGTTGACGCGTTTTGAAATCATAGCAAACCGCTGCGAGACGGCATGACAGGTGTGCATAGCCGGTTCCATGCGTCTCCGCATAAACTCCCCCAGGGTTTGTATGCCTTGAATCCGAGTTTCCCTGATATCTTCAAGTCGTTGACCGACGAGCTGATAATAAGCGCTAGTTGCAGCAAAACGAAAATGATGGCTGGAAATCAAGTTTTCCACCTCGGCAGCTAATTCGGTCAGTTCGTCTAACAGTTTGGCGGCATCATTATCGGGCTGGGTCATACTATTCGTAATCGTGAACAACTGGCGATCTGCTTTTTTCAATTCAGGATAAAGTTCACGTGCCAGTGGGAAAGCCATTAGTGCTAACACTCGGTACACCTCAATATCAAAAAGCCGGTGTATCAAGCGGCCCGCCTGAGCGGTTCGCAAATGATCGTTAATGATTAAGAAGCGACTAAAGTTGTCGTGATGAATTCGAAAATCGGTAAATACCGATGCCGCACCGCCCGATACATGCGCGCCTACAATCGGATTGTTGTCAAAAAAACGTGTTAAGGGTGATAAATCACTTTCGTTGTTATAGCCGGCTTCTTCGGCAGAAATTACGCTGGCATGAGAAGCCACTAATAACTGGCCATTCAGTTGAGACAACCAATCGGCTGGTACTTTTTTGATGGCGCCATCAAA
>RFQK01000321.1 GCA_009925045.1 Methylococcaceae bacterium | reverse complement strand
AAAAAAAATGCTGACTGTTGCCGTTGCTATGTTGTTAATGAGCGGTAGCGGATTTGTCAATGCACAAGGTAATGCGAGTGCCGGTAAAACCAAAGCTGCCATGTGTGCGGGTTGTCATGGTGATGACGGTAACAGCGCCATGCCTGGCTTTCCTAAGCTGGCTGGGCAGCATCCGGGTTATCTGGTCAAACAACTCCAGGCTTTCAAAGACGGCGTTCGGCTCGCGCCTATGATGGCGCCATTGGCATTAGGTCTGGAGGATGCTGACATGCAAGATCTGGCAGCTTTCTATAGTGCCAACAAAATTTCTGCTAACCCTGCACCTAGTCTGCCGGTCGATGACGACGATGATGATGCACCCGCAAAAACCGATGAACAAAAGAAAGCTGAACTGGCCAGTTTATTGACAGCCGGTGCCGACATTTATCGCAATGGTAAATTAGCCACAGGTGTTTCAGCCTGTATTGCTTGTCACGGTCCTCAAGCGGAAGGAAATAAACCCGCTTCTTATCCGGCTTTGCATGGACAACATGCCGATTATTTAGCGAAAACGCTGGCCGATTTCAAAACCGGTAGCAGAACTAAAAACCGTGACAATATGATGCACATGATTGCGGCAAAAATGAGTGATGCGGATATCAAAGCAGTGGCTTTGTATATTTCTACACTTAAATAAGCCCCGTAATTTGCTGGACTGAATTGCCGCGCTTATAGTGCGGCTTTTTTGTGGCGCTGAGTTTGGTTTTTCGCGGTTAGTGTTGTATTCACTGCTTGAAAAATTCAAGTATCACTACATTTTGGTTTGGATGACTATTTATGGAGAACTCTAATGATTAGAATTTTTGTGTTATGGGCTTTGCTCAGTATTTCAAGCTTGGTTCACGCTGAGGGTGGCTACGAGCTAATCAACCCTGCTCAGCCAGTGCAGAATCCTGACAAAATCGAAGTCATAGAATTCTTTTGGTATGGCTGTCCGCATTGCTACAGTCTGGAACCCGCATTACAAGCCTGGTTAAAGAAAAAACCAGCGAATGTTGAATTTATTCATCAGCCAGCGGTATTCAGCGATGTCTGGGGCAAACATGCTAAGGCCTATTACACTGCAGAAGCTTTGGGTTTGAATGACAAATTACATGCCGATTTTTTTGATGCGATTCAGAACAAAAAACAAAAATTGTTAACAGAAGAGGATCTGGCTAAATTTTTCGCCGATCATGGTGTTAAGGATGATGATTTTCGTGCGGCTTACGGTTCATTCATTGTCGATACCAAATTCCGTCAGGCGGAAGCTATGGCGGGGCGATATGGAATCAGTGGGGTACCCGCTCTGATTGTTAATGGAAAATACAAAATCACAGCTTCCACGGCAAAGTCGCAGGAAAATATGCTGTTGGTCTTGGATGAACTGATTAAGCAAGAAAGCAAGGCAAAATAATTTTTCCTGGATTAGGCTAGGACCTTAGGCTTGGGTATAATGGCGCCAGAGTTGGCCGAACAGTCGCCGTTTTATGCAAATAAAAGGGAGGAAAGTCCGGGCTCCACAGGGCAGGGTGCCAGGTAACGCCTGGGGGATGTGAGTCCACGGAAAGTGCCACAGAAAATATACCGCCCGTTTCTTCGGAAGCGGGTAAGGGTGAAATGGTGCGGTAAGAGCGCACCGCGCACCTGGTAACAGGTGTGGCAGGGAAAACCCCACCCGGAGCAAGATCAAATAGAGGCGCAGACGCGTGGCCCGCGCGGCGCCTGGGTAGATTGCTTGAGCGACAGAGTGATTTGTCGCCTAGATGAATGGCTGTTCACGACAGAACCCGGCTTACAGGCCAACTCTTTTTCTTC
>RFQK01000033.1 GCA_009925045.1 Methylococcaceae bacterium | reverse complement strand
AAACCCTGATCAGGGTTTTATCGAGCATTTGTTGGAAATCACCTAGCCACAACTGGTTATCCAATGACAGTTGCCGCGAAGGACTGGCCAAGGCATCTTCAGCGAAAGCAGGCGCACTGAAAATCAAAAAAAACAGGCAGATAAAGCGAAAAACCACAGACATAGACTCAGTTTCACTGAAAATAACGTCCTGATTCTATCACAGGGCTTGGCATGCAAAATGACATAAAAAAAAGGCTTGCCCTAAGGCAAGCCTATCTAAAGAGGTTCAATACTTTGGATCTTTATTTGGGTGTCGCGTTCAGATGCTGAATCGCATCTTCAGCGGCTTTAGTCGCTACATCAGCATGACCCATTTTTCCGTGTTCAATAGCAGAATTTAAAGAAGTCACTGCTGCATCCGCATGAGTTTTGGCTTCGCCGGTAGCTGAACTGGCACAGCTTTGCGCATGCTTCACCGCTTCTTCTGCATGTTCAACCAATACACTGGCGTGACCGGCTTTACCATGAGTCACTGCAGCACTGGTATGTTCAACAGCCAACGCATGATGATCATCCGCCGCAAAAGCTGTATTTAAACAGATGGTTAACACCAAACTGAGTATTGATATAAAGGTTTTCATGTTGCCCCCTAATTGTAAATAACTATCCCGAACACGAGTATTCCTCACAATGTTTTAAAGGCAAGTCCTTTTAAAACCATTATTTTTTTAAGTTACCGCTATGGAGGCCACATTCCTTTTTTGCAGCGTCTTCCCACCACCAGCGCCCGGCTCGTTCGTGTTGATTGGGTAATACCGGACGGGTACAAGGTTCACAGCCTATGCTGACAAATCCATGTTGATGCAAACTGTTAAAAGGTACTTGGTAGGCTTCTATGTAATCCCAGACTTGCGCTGATGACCAGTTGAGCAAAGGATTAAATTTGATCAGGGATTTGTCGGGGGCGGAAAAGGCATTATCAAGCTGCACTTCCGGAATATCGCCCCGGGTGTCTTGATTTTGATCTTTACGCTGCCCGGTAATCCAGGCATCCAATTGACTAAGCTTACGTTTTAAAGGCTCGACTTTGCGTATACCACAACAGGGTTGATGGCCTTCTTCATAAAAACTGAACAAGCCTTTTTCTTTGACAAAGCTTTCCAGACTGTCTCGATCAGGACTGAGTAACTCGATGCAGATACCGTAGTGTTTCCGGACTCGCTCGATAAATTGATAGGTTTCAGGGTGCAAACGACCGGTATCCAGTGAGAAAACCTGAATATCAGGTTTAATCTGTACCGCCATGTCGATTAAGACCACGTCTTCGGCACCGCTGAAGGAGATTGCAATATTGTCGAAACTGGCCAGGGCACTTTTCAAAATGGTGCGTGGATTTTTAGCTTGCAAGTCGTGTTGCAGCGAATCAAGATCAAATGCAGTCATGGCTTAAGTTTGGGAAAAGTAATTGCTAAGAAAGTCATCGAAGCTCAGTGTATCACTCGCCTCAATGGCTTGTTGTTTACGGATAGAGGTTTCAGCCATCTGGGTAAATTTCTGACGCGCCACTCCCGGCAGACATTGGGCATTAAAATACTGTTTGTGCAATGCTGAAGTCTGGGTGGCAAAACAACCGAATTCCTGAGTATTTGCCTGCATACAGGCCAGAACCCGGGCTGAAGGCGTCAAAGACGGATTTTTAACCACCAACAACTGCTGCTCCAAGGCCATTTGATAGGGTTTATCAATGCTCTCCTGATCCAGTAAGGCACATATAGGCTGCATATGGGCCAGAATCTGACTGGCCCAATCTTGCAAACTCACCGCTTCGCCATCACGATTTAACATCAGTCCTGGTTTACGCCCCTGATTGGCGACTAATAATTGATTACTATTATTAATCGCAAACTCACCCGCTTCCTGCGCCGGACTGTCATGCAATAGACAGGTCAGTAAAAAGGCTTCAATAAAACGCGCCGTACTTTCTTCGATACCAATCGGATTGAAGATATTCAGATCCAATGAACGCATCTCAACATACAGTACCCCTCGACGTTTCAGCGCCAAGGTGGGTTTTTCACCCGATTGAGCAATCTGTTTGGGGCGCATGGTGCTATAGAACTCATTTTCAATTTGCAATAAATTGGCATTGAGCTGACGATATTCACCATCGACTTTAACCCCTATGGCTTCATACTCAGGATAAGGGGTGTTGATCGCTGCACTCAGGCTATCGACATAGCCTTGCAGAGAGTTGTAATCAATCCGTAAACCTGCCTGATTTTTACTCTTATAACCAATATCACTCATCCGCAGCGAAGTGGCATAAGGGTGGTAAACCGTATGGGGATCAAATTCCTCAAACTCATCCAATAATTGCGGACGACTATTGAAAAAAGTTTTGCAAATCGCCGGTGAAGCACCGAACAAATACAATATTAACCAGCCTTGACGCTGAAAATTTCGAATCAGGCCAAAATAGGCTTCAGAAATAAAACTATTTAAATCGATGTAACGACCACTCAGACGATGCAATAAGGGCCATAAGCCATCGGGTACCGAGTAATTGTAATGGATCCCGGCAATCGCTTGCATGGTCCGGCCATAACGATGCCACAACCCCACGCGATAAGCGTGTTTCATTTTGCCAATATTGGAAGAACCGTAATCAGCAATGGGCACACTCAAATCATCGTGCAAACCGCATGGCATGCTGGTGCCCAGCAACATTTCATCACCCAGATGAGTATACACATACTGGTGAATCTGGTGCATATGACCCAAGGTTTCCTTGATGTCAGCAAAGGGAGGCGTGATAAATTCCAGCAAGGACTCTGAGTAATCAGTGGTGATACTCGGATGGGTTAATGCTGAACCCAAGCCGACCGGATGAGGCGTCTGAGCAATATCGCCATTGGCAGTAATGCGCAGACTTTCCTTTTCTAAGCCTTTTAAGCCTTGTTTCAACAAATGCTGTTGTCGCTGGTCAATAATGGCTTGAAGGCGTGGCGGTAGCGTATTGTGTGTCTGGCTCATGTTTTAGGACACAAAGTCCTTATCTAGCGTGAAAATCGCCGCATTATACGGTCTTGAAACAGGATTTGCTTGTGCATTAACCCGGTGGCCAATGCATGGCCCGGCCCGCCAACAGATGCAGGTGTATATGATGAACGGTCTGACCGCCGTCCTCATTACAATTAATCACAGTCCGATAACCACTGTCTGCATAGCCCTGCTCCGCAGCAATTTTGGCGGCAGTCTGCAGGAGTTTACCCCCCAGAACCGCGTCATCTAGCGCATTGAGAGTAGCAATATGGCGCTTTGGAATGATTAAGACATGAAGCGGCGCCTGAGGATGAATGTCTCGAAAAGCGAGTAGCGATTCGTCTTCGTAGACGATATCCGCTGGAATCACCCCATCGACCATTTTGCAAAATAAACAATCCGTCATCCTATTCTCCTGTTAAACCAGTCTGGCCCACATATCATAATCATCGGCTTCTTCGATTTCGACTGTTACGAAATCGCCGACTTGTAAATGGGTAGCACCGTCAATAAAGACTTGCCCGTCGATTTCCGGTGCATCGCTCTGGCTACGTGCTACCGCTCCTTCTTCGACTACTTCATCAATAAGAACAGTTTCTATCCGTCCCACTCGGCGCTGCAAACGCGCGGCACTGATTTCAGCCTGTTTTTCCATAAAACGCGCCAGTCGTTGTTCTTTGACGGATTCCGGTATCTGATCTGGCAAATCATTCGCCGCTGCGCCTTTGACCGGCGAATAGGTAAAACAACCGACTCGATCTAACTGGGCTTCATCGAGAAAGGCTAATAATTCTTCAAATTCCGCTTCGGTTTCCCCGGGAAAACCAACAATAAAAGTACTTCTGATGGTCAGATCCGGACAAATCTTGCGCCAGGCTTTGATACGCTCAAGATTATTTTCTGCGGCTGCCGGGCGTTTCATCAATTTTAGAATCCGGCTATTAGCATGCTGAAACGGAATATCCAGATAAGGCAGGATTTTGCCTGCCGCCATTAAAGGGATGATTTCGTCGACATGCGGGTAAGGATAGACATAGTGCATCCGCACCCAGATACCCAACTCACCCAAGGCCGAGGCCAAATCATAAAAACGGGTTCGCCAGTGTCTATCTTGCCAGAGACCTTCCTGATACTGTAGATCAACCCCATAAGCACTGGTATCTTGGGACACGATCAGTAATTCTTTAACGCCGGAATCAGCTAGAGTTTGCGCTTCACGCAAGACTTCATCAATAGGACGACTGACTAAATCTCCTCGCATCGACGGGATAATGCAAAAGCTACAACGGTGATTACAACCTTCCGATATTTTTAAGTAGGCATAATGTTGAGGGGTCAGTTTGATACCCTGTGGCGGCAGCAAATCAATAAAAGGGTTATGCGCAGCGGGCAGGTGTTCCTGCACCGCTTCCAGGACTTCATCGGTGGCCCTGATAACCTTCAGAACGTAAGCGCGTCAGAATCTGTTCACTATCAACTAAGGCTTTAGGACAACCCAGACTTATAAATCCTACTCGGGGATTACTCATATATAACTCTCAACTCTATAAACAATTGGGGGGCTTAGGTAAGCCCGCCAGCTTGCAGGCGTATTTTAACGGACCCTGCGGGAACAAATTTTGCAAATAACGACTATTACCCACTTCTTCACCAAACTGTTTACGTAAGGCGGCAACGAACATTCGGGCATTAGGCAGGTGTTTGTATTGCTGATGATACTGGCGAATAAAATGCAAGATTGACCAGTGGGCCTCGGTCAATTGTATTGCCTCGCGACGCGCCAGTTCCAAAGCCACTTGTTCATTCCATAGACTGGCATCCAATAAAAAACCTTGGTCATTGACAGGCGGTAAGTGGCCGTCAAGACTTAATGCCATGTCTTAATCACCTCATGTTCAACGGTCAAAGCCACCCAGCCTGCATAATCAATAGCTTGGACCGAAGCAGGCAAGGATAATTCAGACAAGCCACTGAGCTTTAAATCGTCCAGCAACACGTAAACTTGGCAAGACTTGGCCAATAAAGCCTCTAAGCAGACAAAATCTTGATGCCCGGGCCGCAAAGCCCATACGCTATTTTGTTGCAGGAGTACCGCTGAACCCGCGGCGATGCGCTCAACCATAATCGGATTCAATGCTGCCGAAGCCAGGATATGTAACATTTATTCCACGTGACTCAGCTTAAGTCCCACAATACCAATGACGATCATCATAATCGAAGACAAGCGTATCCAATCGGCCGATTCTTTAAATAACAGAATGCCAATCACGGCCACACCCACCGCGCCCATCCCGGTCCAAATCGCGTAGGCGGTGCCCAGTGGCAAGGTTTTTAAAGCCCACATCAACAAACCAAAACTTGCGGTACCGGAAACACCGGTCACCACACTCGGCCATAATTTAGTAAAACCTTCGTTTAGTTTTAAACTCAGCGCGAAAATAATTTCTGAACATCCCGCCGCAAATAACAACAACCACCCCATTATTTATCCCAATTAAATTACAAATGTCCCGAAGCCTGTTCAGACTTCAGATAATTTCGGACCACCCGACGTAAGCCTTGACTGGATAACTCTAAACCGACACTGCCTGCCAGATGATCCAGTTCATAAATGCCATCGGTTGCGGCAATTAAAGTGAGATAACGCAGACTATCATGAGCAGGCAAACGGGTACTGGCTTGCCGTAATAACGGACTGATTTTTCCCCAGGAATGCTTAAAAAACACCTGCACCGGATCAGCTTGCTTATCGGCTACATCCTCACTCAAACCTTCTGTAAAGGCTTCACCGGCTTCTTGCATCATTTCACGCAGCAAATCTTTGAGCTGTTCTGATTTTTGCTGTAAAGGCGGTTGTTGCAAACTCTCTTGTAAACGCATATCCAAACCCAGCCATAGCGATTGCCAGTGCTGCAATTCCTCTGCTGTTAACACTGCCTGATGCTCAGGCTTGGATGGCGCTGACTTGGGCAGATGAAACACCACCCCCACATCTAAAGCTTTATCATTGGCACTGACTTTTTGAAAACGCAAACTATCCACCAGCTTTTGCAAAGCGGCAGCGCGGTCGGCATCAATAAACGGCTGAAGACTTTGTTCAATATCGGGTCTGGACTCATTCAGATCCAGTTTGATTGCTGCTAATTTCGGCGCCACAGCTTTCTGAATTAACTGTTCCAGCTCACCGATTTGCAAAGCTTGGGATTGATGATCAAATGCTGCGATAGAGGTGATCGGAAAACTGAGCTGGGTGCCGTTGGCCTCAAGGAGTGGTTTTTGCGTGGTTATTAATTGACCTCGCCACTCAACGGCCGGTATACACTTGCCAGCGAGCCTGACCCCAATTCGGGCGTGAACTTGGTTGGCGATATGAATCTGGCCTTTTTCCCCGTGCACTTTGGGATCCGCTAAATCCAGAAAACTGCAATCTTTGCCATCTTTCCAGAGGCGAGCGGTCGTGTGTTCCTGAGTATATAACTGGCTGACTAAGACACTGCGAATCAGATCATAATCCAGAGGCACATTTAATACCGTTTCTGCTGGCTTCGCTTGAACGATACTCGCGAATACCATCCCGGTCATGAGCATGATTGCTTTCAAAATACCCTTCCTTTAATCCAGTTCAGCTATGCCACGATAGCCGGATGAAATGGGATAGCGTCTGTCGCGACCGAAAGCCCGCGGTGTTATGCGTATCCCGGGTGGTGACTGACGTCGTTTATATTCATTACGATCCACCAGACTGATCGCTCGTTCCACGGCTGGTCTGGGATAACCCAGCGCCACAATCTCAGAGGCTGATTTATCCTGCTCGACATACAAAGCCAGAATGGGATCTAAGACATCATAAGGCGGCAATGAGTCTTCATCTTTTTGATCTGGTGCCAGTTCCGCAGAAGGCGGACGAATAATGACCCGCTCCGGGATCACCGCAGACAAGGTGTTGCGATAACGTGCCATCTCATAAACCAGTAATTTTGAGACATCTTTTAAAGGTGCAAAGCCACCTGCCATATCACCGTACAAAGTGGCATAGCCCACGCTCATTTCACTTTTATTCCCGGTCGTGAGCAGTAGCTTGCCTTGCTTATTGGACAGCGCCATTAACAACACACCACGGCAACGCGCCTGGATATTTTCTTCGGTGGTATCGGTTTTGCTCCCTGCAAATACTGGCGCCAGCATTTGATTAAAGGCTTGTACCGCGGGTTCAATCGCGATGATATGGTGTTTGACCCCTAAAGCATCCGCTTCCAGTACTGCGTCCTCCACACTCATATCGTGAGTGTAACGGGAGGGCATTAATACCACTTCTACTTGCTCGGCGCCCAGGGCATCAACCGCCAGTGCCAATACCAAGGCCGAATCAATACCGCCCGATAAGCCCAGAATCGCCCCTTTAAAACCATTTTTGCGCACATAATCACGGATGCCTAAAATCAGGGCCTGATATTCACTGACCACGGGCTGATAGTGCGGGGCAATATAGGATGTTTGCAAGCGGCCATCGGTCCACTCAAGCCAATTAAGTTGTTCGGTAAATTCCGCAGCCCGAAAGATCAACTGACCCTCTTGGTCTAAGGCGAAAGAGGCACCATCAAAAATTAACTCGTCCTGGCCCCCAACCTGATTGACATAGACCAGCGGAATACCAGCCGCTTTGACTTGCTCTGCAATCACTTCTTCACGCTGATGAACTTTTCCGGCGTGAAAGGGAGACGCATTCAGGGTCACAATCAATTCAGCACCGGCTTGACGATTGGCGGCAATAATACCCTCTTGCCAAATGTCTTCGCAGACAGTCAATCCGATTTGCAGACCTTTAAGGCTTAAAATTTGGGTTTGCTGTCCGGCTGTGAAATAGCGTTGTTCATCAAACACCCCATAATTGGGTAAAGCTTGTTTGTGATATTCAGCCACAATATGGCCATCCCTGAGTGCCAAGGCGGCATTGTAGAGTTGTCCTTGATGCTGCACCGGAGCGCCGATGATGGCGGTAATGCCATGACTATGAGCCAAAATTTGCTGAATCGCACGCTCGGATTGCGCTAAAAAATCTTGTCGGAACAACAAGTCTTCGGGCGGATAGCCAGTGACAGTCAATTCAGGAAAAACCACCAAGTCCGCTGATACTTGCCGCGCTTCATTCAGCGTCCGGATGATTTTCTGACAATTGGCTTCGATATCACCCACTGTCAGATTCAGCTGCGCCAGCGCAATCTTGAGTGTCATGCTTTAAAAAAGCCTCGCATAGCCGCACCGATATCCGAGGGTGAACTCACCATTTCCACACCCGCTGCTCGCATCGCAGCAATCTTGCCCGCTGCAGTCCCTTGACCACCGGTGACAATAGCACCAGCATGCCCCATGCGCTTTCCCGGTGGTGCAGTCTGCCCAGCGATATAACCCACTACCGGTTTGCTAATATGGGCTTTAATGAATTCTGCCGCTTGTTCTTCGTCGTTGCCACCAATCTCACCGACCATAACAATCGCTTGGGTCTGATCATCTTCTTCAAAACGTATCAGGACATCAATAAAGTTCATGCCATGGATAGGATCCCCTCCTATGCCTACACAAGTACTTTGCCCCAGACCTTGTTGAGTGGTTTGGTGAACGGCTTCATAGGTCAAGGTGCCAGAACGAGACACGATGCCAATTTTACCCGGCAAATGAATATGGCCAGGCATGATACCGATCTTACACTGGCCAGGCGTAATTACACCGGGACAATTCGGCCCCACCAGCAAGGTATCAGTACCCCGCATGGCCGCTTTAACCCGCATCATTTGTAAGACCGGGATACCTTCGGTGATACAAACAATTAATTCGATACCCGCATCCAATGCTTCCAGAATGGCATCAGCAGCACCAAATGGCGGCACATAAATCATAGTGGCGTTGGCATCGGTCTGTTTAACTGCCTCACGCACAGTATCAAATACCGGTAAACCTAAATGCTCACTGCCACCACGCCCAGGCGTCACACCACCCAGTAAACGGGTGCCATAAGCCAGTGCTTGCTCAGAATGAAAACTACCTTGTTTGCCGGTAAACCCCTGACAGATCAGTCGGGTATTTTGATCGATTAAAATACTCATGCTGCCTCCGCCAGCGCGACTACCCGTTCGGCTGCCTGATTGAGATCTTCTGCGGCGACCAAACCCAAACCGGACTGATTAAGCATCGCTATGCCTTGTTCAGCATGCGTGCCTTCCAGACGCACCACCACCGGGATGCTTAAATGCATTTCGTCAACCGCTGCTAATATGCCTGCAGCAATCACGTCACACTTCACAATACCGCCAAAAATATTGACTAATACAGCCTTAACCGTGCCATCTGCCAGAATCAGTTTAAAGGCTTCCTTGACTTTATCCTTATTGGTACCACCACCTACATCTAGGAAATTGGCGGGTGAACCACCCTTGAGTTTTACCATATCCATAGTTGCCATCGCTAAACCCGCTCCGTTGACCATACAACCGATATTGCCGCCCAGACTGATAAAATTTAGATCGAAAAGTTTAGCTTGAACTTCTTTAGCATCCTCCTGACTGACATCACGCAGCGCCAGAATATCGGGATGTAAGGCCAGTGCATTATCATCAAAATTAATTTTGGCATCCAAAGCTAGCAAACTACCCTGATCGGTCAAGATTAAGGGATTGATTTCGATTTGACTGGCGTCTTTTGCTAACAGTAATTGGTACATGCCCTTCAGAATGCCATCAAGTTGAGCAATCTGCTCCTTTGGCAAACCCAAAGCTGCCGCAATCTGACGGCAATGAAAAGCCTGATAGCCAGCAGCAGGATTAACCCGTACATGGCAAATTTTTTCCGGGGATACAGCCGCGACCGCTTCTATGTCCATACCACCCGAAGCCGATGCAATAAACACTAGGCCTTCGTGTTCCCGGTCAATTAATAAACTTAGGTAATATTCATTCACGATCACTGATACGGTTTCAACCAGAACCTGATGAACAGGCAAGCCATGGGCGTCAGTCTGATGCGTCACCAGATGTTTCCCCAGCATAGCCTCAGCGATGACTGGAACTTGATCCAGTTCGCGAACGACCTTAACCCCACCGGCTTTGCCACGCGCACCGGCATGAATCTGGGCCTTGATCACCCATGCACTCGCATCGATCTGAGTAGCCGCCTGTTGAGCGGCTTGGGCAGAATCCGCCACTATTCCCTGAGGCACAGGAATGCCGAATTCCCTGAACAGTTGCTTAGCTTGATATTCGTGAATATTCATCTGTGATAAAAGCTCGAAGAGCAAGGTTTTGAAAGGACTCACCGCTATTTTAGCGGATGATGGGAAAAGTCTGAACCGATAAAACCAAAACAGGCCTGACGGCCTGTTGTGATTGACCCGCGTGAGTACTGAGTTACTGATATTTGGGTAATTGCTTGAGTTTTTCGAACGCTTCTTGAATCTTAGCATTGGTCGCGTTGTCTAATTCAGCATTTTTATAGACTTTATCGAGCAGCTTTTCTTCTACCAAGGCGTCTTTAATCCAACGTTTAGCAAAGGCATAACTGTTGGGGATTTTGACCACCTCTCCAGTTTTAGGATTTTTTAAACTATCCGAAGCAACAACCACTGCGCTTGGCGCGGCTG
>RFQK01000320.1 GCA_009925045.1 Methylococcaceae bacterium | reverse complement strand
CTTGGTTATAGTATGAATCCGCTACTATTTCTAAACGATTAGACAAAGTTGTTCCACTCGTATTACTGACTACTAACTGGCTCGAAGATGCGTTGTAGTTTGATGAAATTCCATATCCGCCAGTTGTAAAAAGGCTAGTGCTTGTTGCTACTCCATACCATGTTATTCCATCGTAAGATGTTGCTACTCTATTTGCGGTCCCTTCTCCAACTGCTATCCAACGTTTCCCATCCCATGTAATATCATTCCCTCCGCTGTTAAAAATACTTGTGCTTGTTGAAATACCTGTCCATGTTATTCCATCTGTAGAATATGCGATTGAAGAACCTCCCCAACCAACAGCTACCCAACGTTCATTATTCCAAGAAATACTGTATCCATATGATGTAAAAATTGTTGTTCCTATTCCAGTCCATGTCAGACCATCATTTGAATAAGCAATTGTATTCGCACCAGTACCTACCGCAACAAATCTACGCCCATTATAAGCAATCTCATATCCACTTACTGTAAAAAATGTTATGCTTGTTCCAAGACCGGTCCATGATATTCCATTTGTTGAGTAAGCAATTGTATTTGTTCCGGCTCCAACCGCTACCCATCGCGTTCCATTCCAAGAAATTCCATATCCAATGCTTGTAAAAAAATTTGTGCTTGTTCCAAGACCAGTCCAATTTATACCATTTGATGAATAAGCAATAGTATTTGTTCCGGTTCCAACCGCTACCCATTGAGAACTATTCCAAGAAATTCCGCGTCCATCACTAAATATTGATGTTCCCAATCCAGTCCATGTCAAACCATCATAAGAATACGCAATTGAATTTGTTCCTTGACCAACAGCAACATACATCGTTCCATTCCAAGCACAACCATTGCCTTTTGTTGAAAATATATTTGTTCCCAATCCACTCCATAAAATTCCATCGGTTGAATAAGCAAGTGTATTTATTCCTTCTCCAAGTGCGATTGTCGGTTGTTGAATATATACTGACGCGGGAGAATTGTAGTTTGAAGCGATTCCATATCCATCAGTTGCAAATATAGTTGCTCCTAATCCAATCCAATTAATACTATTATAAGAATACGCAAGTGTATTTCCTCCAAATCCACCACCTGCTACCCACATAGTTCCATTCCAATAAACAGAAGTTCCACGATTTAAAAAAATAGAATTTCCTAAGCCAGTCCAATTAATACCATCATATGAATAGGCGAGTGTGCTGGATCCTGTTCCTCCTAAGACCCATAGAGTTCCATTCCAAGCAACTTCACCTCCACCAGTAATAATTGTATTTCCTAATCCAATCCAATTAATGCCATTATAAGAATATGCTATCGTATTTGATCCATTTCCAGTTCCAACCCACATAGTTCCGTTCCAAGCAACAGAACCTCCATTTGCGGTAATAACTGATTGACCAATACCAGTCCAATTAATACCGTTATATGAATAAGCAATTGTATTTAATCCGGTTCCAAGAGCAACCCACATTGTTCCATTCCAAGCCACTCCATATCCAGAACTTGTGAAAATAGTTGCTCCTAATCCAGTCCATACAATTCCATTATATGAATAAGCAATTGTATTTGTTCCAGAACCAGTTGCAACCCATATTGTTCCATTCCAAGAAAGTTTACCTCCCCCAGTAAAAATATTCGTTCCAAGACCAGTCCAATTAATTCCATTATACGAATAAGCGATTGAATTTGTCCCATTTCCGACAGCAACCCACATTGTTCCATTCCAAGCAATTCCAGTTCCATAAGTTGTAAAAATACTTTGTCCAATACCGGTCCATGTTAATCCATCATTATATGAATACGCAATTGAATTTGTTCCTTGACCA
>RFQK01000319.1 GCA_009925045.1 Methylococcaceae bacterium | reverse complement strand
CGCCACATTGGCATCACTATAGGTAGCAGCACTGAAACTTAAGGTCTCACTGCCAACACCGGTAATAGTCATGCTGGTGTTGCCGGTGCTGGTACTACCGTCATAGGTTTTGCTGATGCCGCTAATTGTCACGGTTGCCTTATCGACCGTAAAATTCGCAGTGTTCTGCTCTGCGTAACTATACCCAGTATTAGCAACACCGCTGGTAGAAAAGGTATAGACATAGCTGCTACCTGCATTTGCAGTGCTGGTATTCCCTGTCGAACTGATCACCGGCGTCGTCAAAAGAGCATCACTGGCAGTGTTGCTGGTATATACGCCATAGCTGTTGAGGTCGCTGAAGGCTTTACCGGTGGTGGCGTATGAAATTTTGTCGGTCAGACTAATAGCTGCCGCACCATAGGTTTTGCTGCCTGCAAGGGTGCTCGCCGTGACTGTGCCACCGCTGCTACTAAACACATACCGATTGCCAGCACTTACACTCGCCGGCGCCAAGGTGGCGTATGTCACCCCCCAAAGCGCTTTATTGCCACTGCTTAGACTTCCAAAGGTGTTAGAAGCCGGATCCGCGCTATACACAATCCAGCGTTTTCCGCTACCAGTTGCGCTCAGAACCGAACTTCCCGCATTGTTGACAAAATTACCACTGGCCGACAACACAATGTCATTGCCTGAACTGCTGATCGAGGCGCCGCTGTTCAGAGTGAGGTTGCCAGTGATGGTTGCCAACACCGACCCCGATCCGGATATGACATTGCTGATGCTGGTATCGGCCGCGCGATTGAAGATCAGGCTGGCATTGTTGGTGACGCTTCCTGTTCCCAACGTACCGGTGGAACCGCCATTGCCGATTTGCAGCGTACCCGCGCTGATTGTGGTGGTGCCACTGTAGGTGTTGGCGCCGGAGAGTGTCCAAGTGCCGGCATCCTGCTTGGTGAGCGCACCCGAACCAGTGCCAATGATACTGGCGATTGTTCCACCCTTCGCCCCACCCAGAGTCAGGTTGTAACCATTGCCGTTGATGGTACCGACATTGCTCAGCGTGATCAGGCCTGCGCCTCCGACAATAGAACTGTCTCCGGCCAAGCTCAGCAAACCAGGGTAGATTGCTGTAGTGCCGCTGCTGTTGATCAAGGCGCCAGCGCCACTGGGACCACTGCCACTGAGCGACAGTGGGATTGAGGTGGGTATCGTCTTGCCATTGAGGTCCAGCGCCCCGGTGCCGCTTACAGTGATTGCGCCGGTGGTGTTGGTGCCCCCAAATGCCTTGTTGTCATTCGCCTTCAGTGTTCCGGCCGTGACACTAAAACTCCCAGTATAAGTATTACCAGTATTGCCCACGGTCAATGTGCTGCTGCTGGTAGTTTTTACCAAGGAACCAGCTCCGCTCAGTATGCCAGACAAGGTCTGATTAACACTGGACGCATATTCAAAAATGCCGTTGAGGGTAAAACCCTTGCTGTTTGATCCACCTGATAGATTGCCACTACCACTTATCAGCAGCGTGGCCCCGGAGAGAACATTCACAGTACCACCTGGTGTGACCGTTGCCGCAATCTCCAGAGTACCCCCGTTTATCGCTAAGTTGCTTGGCGCCAGAGTTCCAGAAAGAATCAATTTGCCCGCATTGACGTTTATTTGCCCGGTGTAGGACGACAAGGCAGGCAATGTCAACGTACCAGCACCGGACTTGGTAATTTGCCCGGTACCACTGATGCTGGTGGCACTCAAGGTATAACTCGAGCCGATATTGAGGGTCAGCAGTGAATTGGTGGTGTTGATGGATCCATTACTGCCGGAACTGATAACTCCGTTCGGGGTATTGAGTATCAGCGTTAGTCTCTGAGAAGATGTACATCC
>RFQK01000318.1 GCA_009925045.1 Methylococcaceae bacterium | reverse complement strand
CGCAAACAATCTGACACTCGGTGTCGCGTGCGCTTTAAGACCATCATGGCTGGTTTGCTCTGTGGACACCGGAGTAGCCGCAACCACTGCTGCCGGAGCTGCCTTTGGCGGCTCTGCAGGAGCCACTGGCGCCGCCACAGCCTCAGCCGGTTTCTCAGCTTTTGGCGCCGGAGCTGTTTCAGTCGGAGCCGAGGCACCACCGAGTTCAACAGTAGCCACCAGAGTACCCTGAGCTACTTTGTCGCCAACTTTTATGTGCAATTGCACGATTTTACCTGCAGCAGAAGACGGCAAATCCATCGTGGCCTTGTCGGTCTCCATCACAGCCAAAGTCTGCTCTACTACAACTACATCACCCACACTGACAGGGACATCAATAATGTCAATTTCTGCGACATTGCCCAAATCAGGCACTTTTATTTCAATGACTGAACTCATTTTTAAATTCCGTTAAATCAACCAGGGATTGGTTGCTTCAGGGTTAATATTGTATTTTGCAATGGCTTCCGCCACTTTAGCTTTATCAAACTCGCCCGCTTGTGCCAGGCTGTATAAAGCGGCGACGGTGACGTGGTAACGATCAACTTCAAAAAAACTACGCAAATTAGCACGTGTATCGGAACGACCAAAACCATCCGTTCCCAAAACCGTATAAGGCTGTTTAACATAAGGACGAATCTGCTCAGCAAACAAACGCATATAGTCAGACGCCGCAATAACCGGACCACGCGTTCCCGCCAGACATTGCTCAACGAATGGAATCTGGGGTTGTTCAGACGGATGTAAACGGTTCCAGCGCTCACAACTTTGACCATCACGACCCAGTTCAGTAAAGCTTGGGCAGCTCCACAAATCGGCGTCTACGCCCCAGTCTTCACTCAGCAGTTTGGCCGCTTCAATCACTTCAATGAAAATCGTGCCAGAACCCAACAATTGCACTCGGGGTTTTTTGCTATCCGGACCTTTACGGAACGGATACATACCTTTGAGGATGCCGTCTTGAACACCCTCTGGAATGGCGGGTTGATCGTAATTTTCATTCATCAAAGTGATGTAATAGAAAATATCTTCTTCCTCGACATACATACGACGCAGACCATCATGAATGATCACCGCTAACTCATAGGCAAAAGTCGGATCATAGGAATAGCAATTTGGAACGGTAGCGGACATCAGATGACTGTGGCCATCTTCATGCTGCAAGCCTTCTCCATTCAAGGTGGTTCTGCCAGCAGTACCGCCCAATAAGAAACCACGCGTACGCTGATCGGCAGCAGCCCAGATCAGGTCACCGACCCGCTGGAAGCCAAACATGGAGTAGTAAATAAAGAAGGGAATCATGGGCACGCCATGGGTTGAGTAGGAAGTACCTGCAGCGATCCAGTCGCACAAACCACCCGCTTCATTAATCCCCTCTTGTAAAACCTGACCATGCTTATCTTCTTTGTAGAACATGAGCTGTTCGGCGTCTTGCGGTGTATACAGCTGACCGACTTGCGACCAAATACCTAATTGACGGAACATACCTTCCATACCAAAGGTACGAGACTCATCCGGGACAATCGGCACGACACGCTTACCAATTTGCTTGTCCTTAACCAGAATATTCAGGATCCGAACAAACGCCATAGTGGTGGAGATTTCATGCCCTTCACCGGTACCATCCAATAAGGCTTTAAAGACCGCCAACTCTGGAATTTCTAATGGATAAGCTTTTACACGACGCGAGGGCAAATGGCCGCCTAATGCCTCACGACGTTCACGTAGGTATTTAAGCTCTGCTGAATCTTCAGCAAAGCGAATATAAGGCAGATTCACCAACTCATCGTCACTGACGGGCAGATGGTAACGATCACGAAT
>RFQK01000317.1 GCA_009925045.1 Methylococcaceae bacterium | reverse complement strand
CTCCATTGGGCGTGATACCTGCCTGTTCGAGCATTTCCCATGGTTCATAGCCAATTTTTGAACACAGCACAGCTTCGCAGCCTTCGAGAGTACGGATAGTTCTTTGCAGGACACTTTCGCCATCACCACAGGTCTCATCGCCACTGCAGTAAAGATCAGTTTTTCGGTGACTGATAAAACGGACGCCGTCTGGTGAGGCTTCGTATATGAGGAACTCTTTGGCATGGCCAAAATGCTGGTTAATGACACCTTGGCCGCTGGTCGCAACAGCCATTAAGACCGGACGGGTATTGAGTTTAGGTTGACTGGCTTCTAAAGCCTCGTGCTCAGCTTTAGCACTCCGTTTGCTTTGCATTTCTTCGGCAATCGCTTCATGAATGACCCGGCGTTTTTCCATAGCTGCCTGATAATCAATTTCCATGGTTTCAATTTTATCTAGGGTGAACTCATCACCGCGATCCTCACCGAGTAAACCCACGGCATCCGCACGACATTGTCTACAGTGGCGCATCATGTTCATGTCCCCAGCGCAGGCATCCTGAAGATTCATCAGTTCATCTTGTGTAGGGCCCCGTTGCCCCATAACGCCGTAAAAGGTACCGTGTTCAGCTTCAGCAATGAGTGGCATCACGTTGTGCAGGAATGCGCCTTTTGCCTTAACAATCTTACTCACCTCCGCTAAATGCTGATCATTGATACCCGGTATCATCACGGAATTAACTTTGACTAAGATTCCTTTAGCAACCAACATTTCCAGGCCTTTCTGTTGTTGTTCAATCAGAATGCGCGCACCTTCTATGCCTTTGATGCGTTGGTTTTTCCAGAAAATCCAAGGATATATCTGCGCTCCAATTTCAGGATCCACGCAGTTAATGGTGATCGTGACATGATCAATATTATGTTTGGAGAGTTCTTCAACTGAATCTGGAAGCGCAAGACCATTGGTAGAAACGCAAAGTTTAATATCCGGTGCATCCTGACTAAGCTGTCTAAAGGTTGCAAAGGTGCGTTCAGGATTGGCAAGAGGATCACCGGGGCCGGCGATACCCAGTACTGTCATTTGCGGAATAGTTGCCGCCACCGCCATGGTTTTTTTAACTGCTTGCTCTGGGGTGAGTAGTTCAGAAACGACTCCAGGTCTTGATTCGTTGGCGCAATCGTATTTTCGATTACAGTAATGACACTGAATGTTGCAAGCCGGTGCCACAGCAACATGCATGCGGGCAAAGTAATGGTGAGCGTCTTCGGAATAGCACGGATGGTTTTCGACCTTGGCGCGTATCTCGTCAGACAGATGTCCCAGTTGATCGTCGGTGGAACCACAGGAACTAGCAGAACAGCCGCCTTTTGCGACCGGGGTATCATTCAGTACGGGTAATTGCATAGGAAGTACCTCTAGGCTTGGATGCCAGAGTTACTGCATGAAACATACCAATTTTTAATAATTGAATATCTATATGATTTATATAGAAAAAATCAATTGTTTTGAATGGAATAATTTTGTCGTAAACCCAACATTCTGCAAAATGTAAGGCTCAGATCTTGTCATGATTCTTCCAAAAATCCCGCATGCGCGGGATTTTTTTCAGAGGGCGAGAGTCTTGATTAAATTGCCAATGAGTCCAAGCTGTAACCCTGACTCAACAACATATTGACCCATTTTGGTTTTAAACCACGACCTGTCCAAGTCTCCGCTTGGTTGTGAGGATTGCGGTATTTAACTGCAACAGAAGATTGGCGTCTGTCAGCTTTTTTACCAGTTTCATGAATAGTCACTGTCACACCTATGCTGTCAGCAAGGGCTTTAATTTTGGCAATGGTTTCTTTGCGTTCTGATTTTTGTTTTTCAATCAATGCAGC
>RFQK01000316.1 GCA_009925045.1 Methylococcaceae bacterium | reverse complement strand
CCGCCATGAATTTGATGGCAACTTTGACATACCACTTCGTTAGCATGTCCCAAAACAGCCCCTGCCGCTTTTAGCTCATCGGGCAAACCTTTTTGTAAATCGTGATCACGGGTAACGCCGGGTTGATTCTCAAATGCAGGTTTTTGCATTTTTAATGACAGAGGGTGATTGATTCCTCTCTTTTTGGGCTCTAATTCCCGCGCATTTTTGATTTTTGATTCATGACAACGCTCACACATATCGCCATTGTGATTGGGTACTCTTAACCAAGCATTATGGTGATCATTATAAAGGGTGTCATGGTTCTCGCCCTGAGTATGTGGGGTATGACAAGCGGAGCAGCGCAGTTCTTTGTCTGCTGTTTTGGGAAAAATATCGGGCAATTTGTCTTTACGCTCTTTTTTATGCCGTTTGTCTTTTTGGGCTTGGTCGTCATAAATACTGGCATGTTGCTCGCCTTGTCCGATCCGGCGTCTTGAATCGACGATAGCCCCGTTATGACAGCTGTAACACATATGCTCGGAGGCTTCAGGCAACGAACCTTGTTGGTCGGGTTGTTTGGCTTGTTCAGTCCAAGAGAGATGACATAAAAGACAATTCTTTTGCGAGTTCTCAAGCTGACTAGTCGGTGCAGGCGCAGCACTCGGCAATGTTGCCGCATCGATTGCAATTGAAAATATTGTTCCTGATTGTGTATCGGCTACATATAAATGGTGGTCTTGGAATGCCAGACCAGTAGGGGATTTGAATTTGATGATTTGCTTATTATCGTCTCTAAGTTTTCCTAAAGATTCACCTTTCTTGAAAACATGTATCGTGCCGAAATAACTGTCTGATACGAAGACTAAATCCTGATCCTGACTGATCGCTATACCATTCGGTCTGAACAGAAAGTTTTCATCAATACCAAACTGGCCAAAACTGTTTAACACTTTGCCTTTGGGGTCAAATACCTGAATGCGGGCATTAAGAATATCAACCACGAACAAATAACCATCTCGGTCGATCGCCATTTGATAGGGATATTGAAACTCACCTTCCATCTCACCTGCATGGCCAAAACAATCCAGCGCTGCTTTTTTTAACAAGTCAAAACGGCAGATTTGCTGGTTGGCCCTGTCTGCCCAGTACAGTGTGTCGTGGTTAACAGCAACACTCACCGGTTCGGCTGGCTTCAAGGGGGTGGATTGCGGGTCTTGGTTGGTAAGCGGTAACAACTGGTTGGCGCTCAAATTCAGTTCGCTTTCGCCTTTAGCATTGATCTTCTGGATGATTTTTTGGTCTGGATCGGCCAGCCACAGCGTATCCCCATTGGAAAATATATCGGTCACCGTTCCGGAAACAGGGTGGTTTTGGCTTTTGAGTAGACGGTTTTTATCAAAGAAATGAATACCTTCAAGATCAACAATCGCTAATTGCTGATTGATCCAGCCCAAAGCAACTGGCTGATGCAGTTTATCGGCAACTGTCTGAATATTACTGGCATGGGCTGAAAGCCCGAATACAGCCAGTAGCGAGAAAATGAATACCATTAAGCCATTGCGCATGGACGATTATCTCAACAGGTTACGAATGATGATTTTTTGGTCGTCTTTCTCATAATCTTTAAAGAATTGAGGGATGATGTGCTTTTCTATGGCTGTTTTTTCTTCAGCTGTAGCACCTAAAGCTGTCAGGTTAAGCATAGTCTTCTCTGAGTTATGGCAATCCTGACATTTAGGGCCCTTTTTCTCTAAAGGGATATGAATTTTGGCGCGCAATTCCACTTTCTGATCAAAATTGGCCTTTTCCCATTGCTGTAAAATTTGGGAACTGAATGCACTGTTTTTAGCGACTACTGCTGATTGATTCTGGAAGAGC
>RFQK01000315.1 GCA_009925045.1 Methylococcaceae bacterium | reverse complement strand
ATAACCTATTTTTTAAAACCTTAAGCTTAGTAAAGAGTTTCAATCCCGATAGTACAAAAATTTTCGAACCACCTACCCCTAAAAAGTGCTTTACAATCTCGCCAATAAACAAGCACAAATGGATGCGGCGACTTGAACAGCCTTTACAACAATTTCCTGGACTACCTGCAAAATAACGGCAAGCTTAATTCAAATGATTTGCATAAAGCCCGCCGACTTCAGACGACTGCGCCCGACGAGACCTTACCTGTCTTGCTGGTTAAACTAGGTCTTTGCTCGGAAAATGACGTAGCCCAAGCCCTTTGTCACGCAACGGGCAAGACACTGGTCGCAGCCAGCGACTTTCCGCTGGACTCCCCGTTTGATCAGGATATTTCGCTCAGATTTTTAAAAAACCATCACATTGCCGGCTTGAGTGCGAATGAACAGCAGATTGAAGTGGCAAGTGCTGACGCCATCGCTGATTTCCCAATCCGTGCCTTGCAACTGGCGACCGGCAAACAGATTGTGCTAAAAATCGGCACCTTGAGCGACATCGACAATACCCTGGAAAATCAATACGGCCAGGGTCGATCACAAATGGATAAACTGGTCGACAATCTGGAAGATAATACGGATTACCTGACCGATGACCTGGAACATCTTAAAGATCTAGCGAGCGAAGCACCGATTATTAAATTAGTTAATTTGATTTTTCAGCGCGCGGTTGAAAGCCAGGCATCTGATATTCACATAGAGCCATTTGAACACGTCTTAAAGGTTCGTCTGCGTATTGACGGTGTCCTGGTTGATATTGATTCTCCGCCTTCGTCCTCGACGGCAGCCGTTTTATCCCGGATTAAAATCATGGCTAAACTGAATATTGCTGAACGCCGTCTGCCTCAGGACGGCCGGATCAAACTGCAGGTAATAGGCAAAGAACTGGATTTACGGGTCTCGACCACACCTACTTTATACGGTGAAAGCGTGGTCATACGCTTGCTGGATAAAGAAAATACTGTTCTTGATTTTAATCATCTAGGTTTTGTCGGTGAACAAGCCGCGCGTTTTCAAACCACGCTAAATCTGCCCCACGGCATTCTGCTAATCACCGGTCCGACGGGTAGCGGGAAATCCACCACGCTGTATACCGCACTGAAACAACTCAACACCTCAGAACGGAAGATTATTACCGTCGAAGATCCAATTGAATACCAATTAGAAGGTGTCAATCAGATCCAGGCCAAACCTCAGATTGGCCTGACTTTTTCTACAGCCTTGCGCTCAATTGTTCGTCAGGACCCAGACGTCATCATGATAGGGGAAATGCGGGACTTGGAAACCGCTAAAATTGCCGTGCAATCTGCTCTAACCGGCCATTTAGTGTTATCGACTTTACATACCAATGATGCGGCCTCGGGTATTACCCGTCTGCAGGACATGGGACTGGAAGATTATTTACTCAGCTCAACCATTAATGGGATTCTGGCTCAACGTCTGGTGCGACGCTTATGTCCGCATTGCAAGCAAACCTATCAGGCCGATGAGAAACTGGTTAGTGATTTGCAATTGCGACGATTTAGCGCAGCCGACACAATTAGCCTGTATAAACCTCAAGGCTGTTCAGCCTGCGCCAATCTAGGCTACAAAGGCCGTTCGGCTATCATTGAGTTTTTGCCAATTTCCGATGCTATTCGCAAACAAATCATGGCCCATGAAGAATCCAATCTCATCCAGCAACAAGCCATTCAGGAAGGCATGTTAACCATGTTCCATGATGGCCTGAACAAAGCCTTGCAAGGGATAACGACCATTGAAGAAGTGCTTGACGCTCTCTGCGACGACATGAAAGATCGCCGCCTTTACATCCGTGTTTCACCG
>RFQK01000314.1 GCA_009925045.1 Methylococcaceae bacterium | reverse complement strand
ACGCCTCATGGGGTTACCAGACTACTGGTTATTTTGCACCAACCAGCCGTCACGGCAGTCCGGATGATTTCCGTTATTTCGTTGATTACTGTCACCAACATGGCATCGGAGTAATTCTGGACTGGGTACCCGCACACTTTCCGAAAGACAGTTTTGCCTTGGGACGTTTCGATGGCAGCCCTCTGTATGAGCATGAAGATCCTCGCAAAGGTGAACATCGCGACTGGGGCACATTAATCTATAACTACAGCCGGAATGAGGTGAAAAACTTCTTATTGTCCAGTGCAGTATTCTGGCTGGAAGAATTTCATCTGGATGGACTGCGGGTTGATGCAGTGGCCTCGATGTTATATCTGGATTATTCGCGAGAAAACGGCGACTGGATTCCTAATTGTTATGGCGGCAACGAGAACCTGGAAGCAATCGATTTTCTGCGCCACCTCAATAGTGTGACCCATCAGCATATGCCAGGCACATTAATCATGGCCGAGGAGTCCACGTCCTGGCCACAAGTCACCCGACCAACCTGGACCGGTGGTCTGGGCTTTTCAATGAAATGGAATATGGGCTGGATGCACGACATTCTGTCTTATATGCAACAACAGCCTATTCACCGTTCTTACCATCATGACCAACTGACCTTTGGGCTTTTATATGCCTTTAGTGAAAACTTTATTTTGCCGTTTTCCCATGATGAAGTTGTACACGGCAAAGGTTCTTTACTGAACAAAATGCCCGGTGACGAATGGCAGCGCTTTGCCAATCTGCGCTTGCTATACACCCTGATGTTTACTTATCCGGGCAAAAAGCTGCTATTTATGGGCTGTGAATTTGGTCAAGGTACTGAATGGAGTTTTAATCGTAATCTCGACTGGTATGTTCTGGAATATTCACATCACCATGGCATGCAAAGTCTGATTAAGGACTTAAACAAACTCTATGTTGAACAACCCGCCCTGCATCAATTGGATTTTGATGGCAGAGGTTTCGAATGGGTGGATTGCCATGACATTCAACAATCCATTATCAGCTATCGCCGCAAATCAGAACATGATGAAGTATTAGTCGTACTGAACTTTACGCCAGTGCCACGCAAAGCTTACAGAATTGGTGTTCCTGAGCCAGGCACCTATAGCGTCATTCTGAATTCGGACTCAGGTTTTTATGCGAGCAGTAACGTCGGAGACAGCAGTGTCAGCAGCGAAGAACAGCCTTGGATGAACCTCCATCATTCTATTTGCATTAATTTGCCACCATTAGCCGGTGTCGTTTTAAAACGCCTTAATTCATGATGAACAAAATACTTTTCGCCAGCAGCGAAGTCCACCCCTTAATCAAAACCGGTGGACTTGCCGATGTTGCCGGTAGTTTACCGATCGCACTCGCCGAATTAGGGCAAGATATTCGCATTATCATGCCCCGCTATGATGCGATTAAACTGACTGAGCCCGTCATAGAAGTCTCCAGACTACGCGTCAACAATTGTGACGTCGTTATTCAAGAAACCCAGTTACCTGATTCTTCAGTTAAAGTCTGGCTGGTCGATTATCCAGAGTATTTTGGCAAACCGGGCAACCCCTATGTGGATCAAAACGGCGAAGCCTGGCCAGATAGTGCCGAAAAATTTGCACTATTCTGTCGTATCAGCACCGAGGTTGCTACCAACCGGGCAGGCCTGGACTGGAAAGCCGATTTAGTCCATTGTAATGACTGGCAAACCGGACTAATTCCTGCATTACTCTCTTTAGAAAGCAATCCACCTGCTTCTATATTCACCATCCACAACATGGCCTACCAAGGCCTGTTCGACAGCAGTACGTTTTCCGATCTTAATCTGCCAGGGAAACTCTGGAAGCCTTCGGCTTTGGAATATTTTGGGCAGTTGTCTT
>RFQK01000313.1 GCA_009925045.1 Methylococcaceae bacterium | reverse complement strand
ATATTGATGTGACGCAGTCTGAAGCGGATGCCACACGAGTGGTGACTGACGGGGTATCCAATGCTCTGACCGAATCTGGCAAGCAGAATTTTTATCAGTTCTTGGTGGTGTTGCTTGCGATTGTCTTGGTATTGATAATTGCGGGTTTTGTCTGGTTTTTACTTAAACGACAAAAACCATCCGCATAAGCTATGCCTTTCAAACACTAAAAGCCCCGTCAGGGGCTTTTTTTATGAAGGGCTTTTTAAATGACATCGCTTTAATAGCGTGTCCGCATCGCACTCAAGGCTAATGGTTTTATTTTGCTGGCATGGCCGGCCGAGCCAAAGGCTTCATAGCGTGACTGACACAAGTTTTGCATGGCATCTCGTGCCGCCTGATAAATTTTACGGGCATCCAGCTCAGAATCATTGGCTGAGGTGTTGATAAAACGGCGTATTGCACCGGTTGAAGCCATGCGTAAATCGGTATCAATATTAATTTTACGGACGCCGTAGCGAATGCCTGTGACAATTTCAGAGACCGGAACACCATAGGTTTCCGGAATATTGCCACCGTTGTCATTGATGATAGCCAGCCACTCCTGAGGAATCGAGCTGGAGCCGTGCATGACAAAATGGGTATTGGGCAATCGCTGGTGCAGTTGTTGCAAACGATCGATGACCAAGACTTCGCCGGTTGGCGGTTGACTGAATTTATAGGCACCGTGACTGGTCCCAATGGCGACGGCTAAGGCATCAACCTGAGTGTGTTCAACAAACGCCAAGGCTTCATCGGGATCGGTTAATAAGCGACTGTGATCTGAACCGGCATGCGTTTCTAAAGAACCCAGACAACCGATCTCGCCCTCCACGGAAACGCCACAGGCGTGCGCCATCGCCACGACTTGTTGAGTGACCTTGACGTTGTATTCAAAACTGGCCGGGGTTTTCATGTCTTCTAGTAAGGAGCCATCCATCATCACCGAACTAAAACCGGACTGTATGGCTTGGGCACAAATAGCCGGGGAAGGACCGTGGTCTCTGTGCATCACCACCGGAATATGCGGGTATTGTTCGATAGCGGCCTCAATCAAGTGGCGCAGAAAGATTTCACCGGCATAACGATTGGCACCTGCCGAACCTTGCATAATGACTGGGCTGTCACAGGCATCAGCCGCTTGCATAATCGCCTGCACCTGCTCCATATTGCTGACGTTAAATGCGGGAATACCGAATTGATGTTCTGCTGCGTAGTCCAGTAACTGGCGAAGTGATACTAAAGCCATGCTGAGTTTAATTATTGCTTGCTAATGCGGTTGATGATGCCTTTGTAGCCCTCGACTCTCGCCACGGTCGTTTTATAGAGGACATAGTTATGACTCTCAATAATGTAACGTGGGGCGATAATCACATCGGCCTTGGCTTTGTGAGTCGCCTGATAGGCGGCGGCCGCTTTGATTTCAGCGTATTCATCCCGCAGATTTTGTTCCAAATCGGTGCCGTAATTGACGCCATCGGCAAATTGATGCGGTCCGAAATTAAATAGCCCCAGTACCTTAGTATTTTTGGCTACCCCATATATTTTGTTACCGACACTAATTTCCGCGTGCAAGGGTGCTTCAACTTTAGACACTAAAGTACTGCCCGGCTGGCTAACATGGGTAGCGGAACAGCCAGGTAAAAGCGAAATAATGGCTAATAATCGAGCGACTTTATTCATGGCGCGTACCAAAGATTATAATTTTTAGTAGCTTATCAGATTTTGTTAATTTTAAAAATTAACTAATGAATTCTGCAACAGCGAATGCCGCTCTTTGAATCTTAAAAAGAATGGGGCGGTAAAAAACGGATTTGATCAGGAAAAAATCCGGCAAGGGGGCTTGCCGGCAAATGAGAAGGATAAATTAC
>RFQK01000312.1 GCA_009925045.1 Methylococcaceae bacterium | reverse complement strand
ACCGCAAGTGCCAGGCCTAAGCGCAAAGATGGACGCACCATAAACAGAAAACCGGAGCCTATTAAGGGTAAAAAACCCAACAAGCTCAGAAGCGGTAACCCGACACATTCCTGCCAATAAAGGAGATTGTTCAAGCGCCCCCTCCTAATACCAAGATGAGACAAATCAGCACAAATAAAATGATATAGCGAGGTTTGAGTAAAAGTTGTTCAAAACGGTTTGCAATCTGTCCCATACGGCGCCCTAGCTGAATTGAGTCGCGCCCCAGACCATATAGAATAAAATGCTGCTCAAACTGATGAATTAGCTCAGCTGCTAACACCGTTAACTGTGCGGCAAGTCCGCTACCACTCGCGAAGGTATCTTCAGGGTTATTTAATTTTGCACCGATTTTGTCTTCTTCTTTTTCAGCAATTGCTGAAACCTTCTCAATCAACGGGATAGGTGAAGAAATGATTCGACTGAGAATGTTTTGATCAAAATAGGCCATATCATCCGTTAGTCGCATAAAAGGACGGACCAGTAAGTGATCGTTGAGTTCTTCAAGCCAAAACCTTTGTAAAGACAATCGATACAACACTCTTGAGGATGCAAACCGATTTTTAAAACTTGTGACAGCTTGAACTTTGCTATCCAGCATAATGCCTGGCGCACTCAACATTAAAAAGCTTCGCACAATGGCATGAGCCAACATATGCCAGGTGGCCAGAGTCCAAAAACTCAGTCCACAACAAATAAACATGATTCCTAACTGACCTATGGTCGCTATCGCATGAGAGGTTTTAATATCGGCAACACTGAGCCCCACCCAAATGCTATAGAACAAACTCAAACAACCAACTACAAGCATCAAGTGCATGACAAAAGGCACTTGTTGCAATAAATCTTGGGCCTGAATGACTATAAATATCCCTGCATGTACCATGACTCCACCATAAAAAATGGCACTTGTGGGAGTAGGTCCTTCGAGCGCTTGAGTTAACCAGGGAGAAAACGGTATTTGCGCCGATTTTACAAATGCCGCCAGCACCAAACCTAGAGAGATCAGGGTTAGTCAGAAAGACCCGAGTCGAATTATTGGCCGCCGTGATCCTGTGATAAGAGAAGGCAATCAGAGCATAAGAAGTTAAGCCGACCAGCTCCCAGCCAGCAAATGTCAAAAAAGCATTAGCCCCGAGTAGCAGCAACATCATTGCAGCCGCAAACAATGCCAATAGACTGAATACCCTTAAATACCCGGGTTCTCGGTGTAAATAATTCACTGAAAATCGCATAGCGACCAGAATTAATAATGCAAAAACGCTAGCAACGCCCAGATTGAACACACTTAGTGTCAATTGCCAGCGTATTTTCCAATCACCACTGGTAATCCAAACACCATAATCCCTGGAACCACTAGCTACATTCCCCGTCCAAACGGCAAAAAAAACATAGACCAACATAAAACAAGTCAATGTCTGCGCACTGATGACAATTCCAGACACCCAACGTTCCCAGCATTCCTTTTGACCGTTACCCACTATCTGTAAAATACCAAGCAGCAAGGCCACCGATGCTGGAAGTTCTACATAGAGCGGATTTCCCTCGTGAATAGCAACAATCGCTTCGGTATTTTCCAGCATGTAGTTTGCGGCATCTCCGACAGTATCTGCAGAAATGGTCATTTGATCGAAGCTGACATTGTCCATAAAAACAAAGTCAGAACCTTCCTTGTAGAGGAAGTTCATCTCGCGCTTTTCAAGAATGGCTACCTCAACCTTAACGCCAGCGTTAAAGGTTTTATCAACTACCTTGCCGCTTAGTACTTGCTTCAATTTGGTGCGAACGAATGCCGGACCCTTACCCGGTTTCACATGTTGAAACTCAACGACAGTCCATAACTGACCATCG
>RFQK01000311.1 GCA_009925045.1 Methylococcaceae bacterium | reverse complement strand
AAAATATAAATATTTATAAATAAATCAATAAGATATGCCTTATTCGTTCAACATATCACAAAAACAGCAATAAGCCAATAATTCTAGTATTCAATTTCCAGGGCTTGGTAGCCTTGAGTCATGCTATTTTTATTGAGTCATGATGGGCTTAGCGAGTTTTGAGTTAAGCTGTATACGATTAGAACAGCCTTTATTAGAACTAAATGAACCGACGTTTTTGTGTTGCCCCTATGCTGGATTGGACGGACCGACATTGCCGTTATTTTTACCGATTAATGTCTAAACATGCCGTGCTTTATACCGAAATGGTGACAACGGGGGCTATATTGTATGGAAACCGTGATGCACATTTAGGCTTTGATGAAGCTGAACATCCGCTGGTGCTCCAATTGGGCGGCAGTCAGCCGGAAGAATTGGCAGAGTGTGCGCGGATTGCAGTCGAGTATGGCTATGATGAAATTAACTTGAATGTCGGTTGCCCGAGTGATCGCGTGCAAAATGGTCGCTTTGGTGCCTGTCTGATGGCTAATCCAGCCTTGGTAGCGGAATGTGTAGCCGCTATGCAGGAGGCCGTGACGATTCCAGTCAGCGTGAAATCAAGGATTGGTATTGATAACCAAGATTCTTATGCCGAATTAGTGGAGTTTATTGGAACAATTGCGGCTAAGGGGTGCCAAACTTTTGTGGTGCATGCCCGCAAAGCCTGGTTATCGGGATTATCGCCTAAAGAAAATCGAGAAATACCGCCCCTGCGTTATGACGTGGTTTGTCAACTCAAGCAAGATTTCCCTGAGCTTGAAATTATCATAAATGGTGGTATCACTAAGCTTAATGCGTGTGCAGAATTTTTGTTGCAGCTGGATGGGGTAATGTTGGGTCGCGAGGTCTATCACAACCCATTTATTCTGACCGAGGTGGATGCCTTGCTCTACGGGGATCAGCCTCTGAGCCTGACTCGACAAGACGTGGTTTTAGCCATGTTGCCCTATGTTGAACAACAACTCGCAAAAGGGGTCAGGCTCAATAGTATGACTCGGCATATGTTGGGATTGTTTCATGGTGAGAAAGGTGCACGTGCCTGGCGACGTTACCTCAGTGAGCATGCGACACAAGCAGGCGCCGACCAGCAGGTCTTGCTGACTGCCTTAGAATTTACCGTCTGATACGGTATACTCGCAGCATTTTTTTAGCCAGAGGCAGTGATGGAAGAATATTTTAAAAAGATCATTGAGTCGATCGGTGAAGATACCAGTCGAGAAGGTTTGCGTGATACCCCAAAGCGGGCTGCCAAGGCCTTTAAATTTCTGAATAATGGTTACGAAAAAACTTTGGATGAAGTTTTAAACGGGGCGATTTTTCAGGCGGATACCGAAGACATGGTCATCGTTAAGGATATCGAGCTGTATTCCTTGTGTGAACATCACTTACTGCCTTTTATTGGTAAGTGCCATATTGGTTATTTGCCACAAGGTAAGGTCTTGGGCTTGTCAAAATTAGCGCGTATCGTGGATATGTATGGTCGCCGTTTGCAAATTCAGGAACAACTGACCCGTCAGATTGCTACTGCAGTTGAAACAGCTATTGGTGCCCGCGGTGTAGCGGTAGTGATTGAAGCCAAACATTTGTGCATGATGATGCGCGGTGTTGAAAAACAAAACTCGGTAATGACCACTTCGGTGATGACCGGTATTTTTCGTGAAGAAATCAGTACCCGTTCTGAATTCTTAAATCTGATTAATCGTAAATAACACGCCCGACTATGAGTATAGCCCAGAGTAAGAAAACTGCAGTTCTAATCGTTAATCTGGGCTCTCCGGCCTCCCCCAAAACTGCGGATGTCAGACGTTTTTTGCGTGAATTTTTACGATAACACTTTGCGACGCAAAGCCGC
>RFQK01000032.1 GCA_009925045.1 Methylococcaceae bacterium | reverse complement strand
AGACCCTTGGCAAGCGCTTCGCGTGCATAGCTACCCTGCGCTTGACTGGGAGCTTTGGGATTCAGGAGCAGATGGTCGAAAAGTTCAAATCTGGCAAACTCATCATTAGGTGAAAGCGCGGGATGAGTTTCTGAGGTACCTTTGTTCTGACTGATTTCGATCAATGGTTCATTATTGCTGCGTCTCAATGCATAAAAGTCATCAAATTTTTTGCCATCACTATCCAAGGTAGAAAATAGCAAACCATTGCTGGCATTTGAATTATGAGGAATGGCAATAACATCCTGATCATTCAGGCGAATATTGTCCAGATAAGTCCATAAATCTTCGGGTCGGTCAGAGTCATAAGCCGAGAAGGGCAGTGGTGCATGATCGGTTTTAAAAATGATATTGCGGTGCAAATTCTGTCCATCCGGCATTGCGGTCCATTCGTAGGCTATAAAAGTTGTGAACTTACCCGGTTGATATTGCTGATTAGTGGTCTGAATATGATTACGCCAAGCTGAGGTGCTAATGGCTTTGGCGTTAATACCCGGAATGTTGCCGTCGCCACGTCTGATCCCTGCAAATAACTTCAAAAAAACATTGTTTTTGAGAAACTCAATTTTAAATAAACGTCCAAACAAACTCTTTGAAAATTCACTTTCGGCATCTGATAAGGTATTAAAAATACCTAAGTTCTCGGAATGATCGGTGACGGCCAAGAAATCCAGCGGCGTGTCACGACTGATTTTTTCACCCATAAATTCAATTTCTTCACCTTTGGCAAATTTATAGGCTTGTTCTGGCGTCACTTTAGTGCCCATCAAAACGTAAGCATCAAATGAATTCGTGGTGTGTAAATGCAAATCCCCAAAATAAGCATTTCGGAGCTTTACTGATGAATCGAGGGATTGGGATAAACCGGCAGAAGGCAGGCTGACTAAAAAGAATAACAACCAGCAAGACAATGACTTTAGAAATCCTCCTAAATGGCTTGGAAATTGGTAAGGCTTTCTAAGTGAGGTCATATAAAGTTATGAACTATCTCGAGGGCTAATGCATTAGCCGCGTACTCCATGAGTTCAACGGGATGTCCGGTTTTCCCATACAGATAAGGATCAACCGTACTTCTAACACCTAGCACGGAGATTATTTGGGTGAACTCGTCATGCGTGGCGTCAATCTTTCGAATACATTTATAGGTTTTACCGTCGCTATCGCAAACCTTGAATTCATGATAGGTATTCAGATTTGTCATATCAATCCTTAGGTAAATTAGGTGACATCCTTGTCGGCAATCTTAAGGGGATTGCTTTTTCCATAAACCGATTACTTATTTTTTATCCAGCATGTGCTTAGACACGCTAAATTCAAAATGATTAAACGTTATTAGTTGCAAAAGGATGTTTGGCTTCTTTTTTAGCCGCAATCACTTCCGCTGCTGTTGGAGAACCGGCAACTGCGCGAGCAATCGCTTCTTTAGTTGCTTTGTAGTTATATTCTTCAATTTTGGCATCATCTTCTGCCAACCAGTGAATGAAGACACCAACAGAGATGAATAAATCATCAGCTTCTTCGATAGGAATAATGCCTTCTTCAACAGATTCGGCAACGGCAATCGCAACCGCTCTTTGAGCAGGTCCAAATAGTTGTACTGCTTGCTTTGAACCCTTAATAGTTACTTTGTTGAATAAAATAGTGGCTGGTTTTACAAGTAAGTTTGGCGCAACCACCGCAAGCAGTGTAGAGAAGCCATCTTTATTATTGGTCAGTGCATTTGCAAATGCGCTTTCTGCTGCTGAACCACGTGGGCCAATGATTAAATCAATATGTGCAATTTCATTGCCATCACCAACCAGTGACTCACCTACACGAACGTTTGTAATTTTAGCCATGTTATATTCCTATAATTTTATAGAATTCAAGAATTATTAAATCATTAAATATGATAAGTATTGTCTGTTTAGAGAATACGATTGCATAATAAAATGAAAAATCAGGTTTTTGAAATGATATTATTTGAATCTTATATCGAATTGCAGGATTTAATTTCTCGACTCAGGTGTTTTTAAGAACTTCCTATTATAGTCTGACTAAAATAATACTGAAGTCCATTCCCTAGTTGGTAACTCGGTTGGTGTCTAAGTCATTTGTGTTTGTAAAACTGAATTGCCCAATAAAGCCAAGGCCGCACAGTCTGGTTTCATCGATTACTCAATTGAAATAGACGGAAACTTTCATTTGCAAATTTATCGATTGCACCCTAGAACTTCATGCAGTTGTGGCATTAACAGGATTCGATTGCCAGAAAAAGCCAAGGTTTAATCAGCCTGATGAGGCCGAATTTATGATTTTAGAAATTCTGAAAATTACCGGATGCGCGTTTTAGCGCTTTGCGGGTGGAATGGTGTCATTAATCGGGTTTAATCGTGTCCATCCCCCGTTTATAACGGAGAGCCCAATCCACGAGCATTTCGAAGTGCTTTCGCTGGACAATAAAAAACCCGCGAAGCCAGTTAGCTTGCGGGTTTTGAACATCTCTGTAAATCTAAATGGTGCCTCAGACCGGAATCGAACCGGTACGGATGTTACTCCGCGGGATTTTAAGTCCCGTGCGTCTACCTATTTCGCCACCGAGGCTGGGAAACCGCTAATTATAAATCAATATTGGCCTGTGTCAATCTGTCAGCGCGCTAATATGTCTAATCCTGCGTCATCAGGCAGTACTGGGGTGGCGTCTAGATCTATTTCACGCTTGAGATTGGCGAAATCAAACAGATTAATGTCAGCCATTTGCGAGGGCGCAATGTTTTGTAAACTAGCAAAAATGGTTTCTACGCGCCCTGGAAATTGTTTGTCCCAGCCTGCCAACATTTGTTTCATGGCCACGCGTTGCAGATTCTCTTGTGAACCGCACAGGTTACAAGGAATAATAGGAAATTGTTTGAAAGCTGCAAAGCGATTAATGTCTTTTTCTCGACAGTAGGCCAAAGGTCGAATGATGATGTTTTGTTTGTCATCACTCAGTAATTTGGGTGGCATGGCTTTGAGTTTGCCGGCATAGAACATATTTAGAAAAAAAGTTTCAATAATATCGTCACGATGATGTCCCAGAGCAATTTTGGTAATACCGTGTGCTTTTGCATAGCCATACAAACTGCCGCGGCGTAAGCGCGAGCATAAACTACAGGTCGTTTTACCTTCAGGAATGATGCGTTTAACGATGCTATAGGTGTCGTTTTCAATGATGTGGTAGGGCACACCAATTGATTCTAGATATTGGGGCAGCACATGTTCAGGAAATCATCCAGCATAGTATAAGAATCTTTGCCGCCCGATAGACAGACCATGATCTTGTCATTGGCTTCTATCATATTAAAGTCAGCGATTGCTTCGCCAACACAACGTCGCAAGCGTTTTTGTAACTTATTAAATTGGGTGCGAGATTTTTGCAGAAGATCTTCAGTCATCTGAGAGGGTGGCGATCATAAAAATGATCGCCTTAGTTATTAGTCAGTATAGCGTTGAAATATCAAAGTGGCGTTAGTTCCACCAAAACCGAAGCTGTTGGACATGATGGTATTAAGCGTCACATTTTCCTGATATTCACGAATGACAGGGATGTTACCCACTTCGGGATCCAATTCTGAAATATTAGCAGATGCGCTCAGGAAATTGCCTTCCATCATTAATAAGGAGTAAATGGCTTCATTGACACCGGCTGCCCCGAGTGCGTGACCGGTCAAAGATTTGGTGGAGCTGACTGCAGGTACGTTATCGGCACCGAACACTTGTCGTAAGGCTTCGAGCTCACGTGTGTCACCCACGGGTGTGCTGGTGCCATGTGCATTAATGTAATCAATCGAGCTGTTTGCTGTGGACATTGCCATTTGCATACAACGAACGGCACCTTCTCCAGAAGGCTGAACCATATCATAGCCGTCTGAGGTTGCGCCGTAGCCAACTAATTCAGCATAAATTTTGGCACCGCGGGCCTTTGCATGCTCAAGTTCTTCGATGACTAAAACACCGCCACCACCGGAAATCACAAAGCCGTCGCGCGTCGCGTCATAGGGACGAGAAGCGGTGTCAGGAGCATCGTTATATTTGGAGGAGAGGGCGCCCATAGCATCAAACAATACTGACATCGTCCAGTGTAATTCTTCGCCACCCCCCGCAAACACTACGTCTTGTTTGCCCAGTTGTATCAGTTCCATCGCATGCCCAATACAATGTGCGCTCGTGGCACAGGCTGAACTGATGGAATAATTGACACCCTTAATTTTGAATGGTGTAGCAAGACAGGCTGTATTGGTGCTCGACATGGCGCGTGTCACCATGTATGGACCCACTTTTTTAACGCCTTTACTACGCAGAATGTCGGCTGCGTCAACCAGGTTAGAAGTAGAAGGACCGCCTGAACCCATGACCAGTCCGGTGCGAATATTGGAAACCTCATCATCGCTTAAGCCCGAATCAGCAATGGCTTGTTCCATGGCCAGATAGTTATAAGCAGCACCGTCTCCCATAAAGCGTTTCACTTTACGGTCAATTACTTCGTCCAGATCCAGATTAATCGGACCATGGACGTGGCTTCTGAAACCCATTTCTTCGTAAACAGGGGCATGAACGATACCAGATCGACCATTTCGCAATGAATCAATCACTTCATCACGATTATTGCCTATACTGGAAACGATGCCTAAACCGGTTACGACTGCGCGTTTCATGATCACTACCTTAAAAATCCTGAGTTGATGTAAATAAGCCTACTCTTAAATCAGTGGCTTCATAAATAAGTTTGCCATCAACTTCCATGGTGGCGTCTGCAATGCCCATAACGAGTTTACGCAGAATAACGCGTTTTAAATCCACGCGGTACGTCACTTTTTTTGCGGTTGGTAAGACCTGACCGGTGAATTTTACTTCACCAGCGCCTAATGCACGCCCTTTACCAGGACCGCCCATCCAGCAAAGATAGAAACCAACCAATTGCCACATAGCATCTAAGCCCAAACAGCCCGGCATAACCGGATCACCCTGGAAATGGCAGTCAAAGAACCAAAGATCTGGCGTGATATCCAGTTCAGCGATAATTTCGCCCTTACCGTATTTACCCCCTTCATCTGAAATATGGACGATACGGTCCATCATCAGCATATTGGGTAGCGGTAATTGGGCATTTTGAGGGCCATAGAGTTCACCGCGACCCGACTTGAGTAACTCTTCGCGCGTGAAACTGTGCTGTTTCTCCATTAAATTTTACCTAGATCATTGAGCCAAAAAACTGCGGCATTATCGTATAGTCGCCCTAAAAAATCAGCACAATTTTATCTAAGCACATAATTAGTTAGGATTCGAGTGGTGTTTTAAGCAGGATTTATTGCAAAATAAGGATGTCTCTCACAAAAAATATGCCGTCCCGGTAAACTACCGAACAATTTTTTTAACGCGTATACCATTGAATACCATCGACAACTCTGCTTCTGTTCATTATAGCTGGCGCTTTATTCGGAACATCGCTCTTGAGCATAAGTCAAAACTTCTGGTTGGCAATCTGATTGCTGTATTGGCAACCTTAGCCAACGTGCCGGTGCCTTTACTGATGCCATTGCTTGTTGATGAGGTGTTGTTACACAACCCAGGGACAGTGCTCAATTTTGTTAATCCATGGTTGCCCAGCGAATGGCAGCGACCAGAAGTTTATATTGGCGGCGTACTGTTTGTGAGTTTGCTGTTACGGTTGCTTGGACTGGCCTTAAACGTCATTCAAACCCGACAATTTTCTATTCTCGCTAAAGACGTTGTTTTTCGTATCCGTCAAAATCTTATCCAGCGACTGCAAACGATCTCGATGTCAGAATATGAAACTTTGGGCAGTGGGATAGTCGCTTCACATCTCGTCACAGATCTGGATACCCTCGATACCTTTATTGGCTCGACTATCAGCAAATTATTGGTTGCTTGTCTGACCGTGATAGGGACTGCGATCATTCTGCTGTGGATGGATTGGCAACTCGGCTTATTTATTATTTTTCTGAACCCGGTAGTGATTTATCTTGCGCGCTCGATAGGTTCAAAAATCAAAGATCTTAAGCTTAATGAAAATAAAGCCTATGGCATTTTTCAACAAGCCTTGTCCGAAACTTTGGAGGCGATTAATCAAATTCGTGCCAGCAATCGTGAACAACACTATTGTCAACAGCTAATCAAACGGGCTGAATCTGTTAAAGAGCATTCTGTAACATATGCTTGGAAAAGTGATGCGGCGGTGCGTTTAAGTTTTTTAACCTTTTTGTTTGGATTTGATATTTTTCGCGCCACTGCCATGCTAATGGTGCTGTATTCTGACCTCAGTATCGGTGAAATGCTGGCAGTGTTTGGGTATCTTTGGTTCATGATGGCTCCGGTCCAGGAAATTTTAAGTATCCAACAAGGTTTTTACGCAGCCAAAGGTGCTTTAAAACGGGTTAACCAACTCAGTAGCCTAAAAAGCGAACCACAGTATCCGCACCTTAAAAATCCATTTGCTCAGGTTAAGACCGTTGCCATCAGTGTTGAAGATCTGCATTTTTCGTACAACGACGAACCTGTGTTAAATGGCATACACTTGAGTATTAAAGCAGGTGAGAAAATCGCTTTAGTCGGCGCGAGTGGGGGAGGGAAATCCACCTTGGCTCAGACGCTGATAGGGCTTTACCCTCCTGATGCCGGTATGATTTATTTCGATGGCGTGCCATTAAACGAAATTGGTCTTGATGTGGTGCGCGAACACGTGGCGACAGTCCTACAACATCCAGCGCTTTTAAATGCTAGCATCCGCGATAATTTGAGTTTTGGTCGCTTATGCTCAGACACTGAATTATGGGAGGCACTCGAACTGGCTCAGTTAGGCACTACGGTAAGAGAAATGACACATGGTTTGGATACTATAGTAGGGCGGCAGGGCGTTCGCTTATCAGGCGGTCAACGCCAACGCCTCGCCATTGCTCGGATGATTGTCAGTAAGCCATCTGTCGTCATTTTAGATGAGGCGACCTCTGCGTTGGATACTGAAACAGAATATAACTTGCTTCAGGCCTTGGAAAAATTTCTGGCGGGTCGAACTACTATCATCATTGCCCATCGTTTAAGCGCCGTTAAGCAAGCAGATCATGTTTATGTTTTTGAACAAGGTCGCATCTGTGAACAGGGTAAGCATGAGCAGCTTCTCAATAACAATGGACTCTATGCCAAACTCTATCGGGACTATCAATAAATGACCCTGCGTTATGATCTTCATTGTCATTCGACCGCTTCAGATGGTGCATTAAGTCCGAGAGATTTAGTTAGTCGGGCTTTTGAGCAGGGGGTCAATGTGCTCGCGCTGACCGATCATGATACGGTTGATGGTTTAGGAGAAGCGCGTCTACAAGCACAGCAACTGGGTATACGGTTGATAAATGGTATCGAATTGTCCTGTACGCATTTAAATCAATGTTTGCATATTGTCGGTTTAAATATTGACCCAGATCATCCCGGTTTACGCGAAGGCTTAAGCAAGCAACAGGCGCTCAGAGATGAGCGTGCCAAACGGATTGCTGACAAACTCGCAAAAAAAGGAATTCCAGGTGTCTACGAGGCAGTGCTTGTCAATTCAGGAAAGGGTGAAATTACGCGTACCCATTTCGCAGAGTATTTGTTAAGACAGGCTTATGTCAATTCTATGCAAGAAGCATTCGATCGTTATCTAAATAAAGGACAACCCGCCTATGTCTCAACGAGCTGGGCATCACTGGAAGAAGTGGTGAGTTGGATAGTAAACGCAGGCGGGATAGCCGTCTTAGCGCATCCCTTACGTTATAAGTTAAGCAATAAATGGATTAATCGAGCACTTGCAGTGTTCAAAGAGGCTGGCGGCCAAGGGATTGAAGTGGTTAATGGTCGCGGCAGCTTGGAAGAAGTTAGACTTGCACAACAATTTGCCGAGCGTCATCAGTTAGTTGCATCAACAGGCTCGGATTTTCATGCTCCTGACACTCCTTACCTTGAGTTAGGGCGATTAGTTGAACTTCCAGCAACGCTTATTCCAGTTTGGAGTTTGTTTCCAAATTAACATTGAGCTTTTATCCCTTATCGCGCTAAGCTATGCCTGATTGTGCTAATTCCATTGAGCACCTTGGTATTTAAAAGCCTGCAATTAAGTTTAGACGATTACATCAATATCATTACTCATCCCAGAATCATTGCTTCTTTTCGAGTTAGTTTTTTCACCTCGATTGTGGCTGCGTTTGTAGCCGGTTTTTTTGGTTTTATTATCGCTTGGGTGATGGTTCGCTATCAGTTCATCGCTAAGCGTTTTCTAGATGCATTAATTGACCTGCCATTTGCACTACCCACAGCCGTAGCCGGTGTAGTGTTGGCTACGATCTATCAGCCCAGTGGTTTTCTTGGAAGTTGGTTAAGCCAAAATTTCGGCATCAAAGTGGCGTATACCCCTTTAGGTATTGTCTTTGCGCTTATTTTTATTGGTATTCCATTTGTAGTTAGAACGATAGAACCCGTATTACAAGAATTTGATACAACTATGGAAGAAGCTGCCGCCAGTCTGGGAGCGAGTCGTTGGTTGATATTTTGCAAAGTGATTTTCCCCAATATATTTCCTGCTTTGATAACCGGCGTATCACTAGCCTTTGCCCGTGGGGTAGGCGAATATGGTTCGGTAATCTTCATTGCAGGCAATTTGCCATATGTATTATTACAGCTATGGGCCAGACGACGTTCTGGACAGTCATAGGAGTCTTTATGCATAGTATAGCTTTAGCAAAGGGCCAGGCTCACGCCCTGAAAGATGCAACTTGGATTCGTTACACGCTTATCATTCTGGCCATAGGATTTATTGTTTTATTTTTACTAACACCATTGTTGTTGGTTTTGTATCAGGCTTTTTCTAAAGGTTATCAAGCTTATGTATCTTCCTTAGTACAAGATGACACTTTGTCGGCAATCAAGCTAACCCTAACCGTGGCCCTTATCAGCGTGCCCTTAAATACCTTTTTTGGTCTGGTTGCAGCCTGGGCGATTACGCGTTTTGAGTTTCCCGGTAAAAGCATTTTAACCACATTGATTGATCTGCCTTTTTCGGTATCACCGGTTATTTCGGGATTGATCTTTGTGTTGATGTTTGGTGCTCAAGGCTGGTTCGGTGAATGGCTCATTTCGCACGATGTCAAAATCATCTTTGCAGTACCAGGCATCATCCTCGCGACAATTTTCATTACCTTCCCTTTTGTAGTTCGTGAATTAATTCCGTTGATGGAAGAACTTGGAACCGAGGAAGAAGAAGCAGCTATTTCACTTGGCGCTAATGGTTGGCAGACTTTTTTTGCTGTCACTTTACCCAATATTAAATGGGCGCTGCTTTATGGTGTTCTACTCTGCAATGCCAGAGCAATGGGTGAGTTTGGTGCGGTTTCTGTCGTTTCGGGTCATATTCGTGGCTTAACCAATACTTTGCCTTTACACATAGAGGTCAGTTACAACGAATATGATGTCATTGCCGCATTTTCTAGTGCATCGGTGTTAGCAGCTCTGGCAATTGTTACTTTGGTATTGAAGTCTTTGTTGGAGTGGAAACAAAGTCGCGAGCCAATTAGTCATTGATTTAAAAGGGTGAATATCTAATGAGTATTTTAGTTTCTAATGTGAGCAAACATTTTGGTCAATTTGCCGCTTTGAACAATGTCACACTTGAAATACCTGAAGGGGATCTGGTTGCATTATTAGGTCCGTCTGGTTGCGGTAAAACCACCTTATTACGCATCATCGCTGGTTTGGAAACCGCCGATGAAGGCCGTATTATTTTTAATGGACTGGATAAAACCAATCAACATGTTAGCGATCGTGGCATCGGTTTTGTATTTCAGCATTATGCGCTGTTTCGGCATATGACAGTGTTTGATAACGTTGCTTTTGGGTTGCGGGTTAAACCTCGCAAACTAAGACCTTCTGAAGCTGAAATCAGTAAAAAAGTGAAGTCCTTATTGGATCTAGTGCAGTTGGGTTGGTTGGCAGACCGTTTTCCGGATCAATTGTCCGGTGGACAAAGACAGCGTATTGCCTTGGCAAGAGCCTTAGCTGTTGAACCTAATGTTCTGTTATTAGACGAACCGTTCGGGGCTTTGGATGCCAGTGTTCGTAAAGATTTGCGTCAATGGTTAAGAAGCTTGCATCAAGAATTGCATGTCACCAGTATCTTTGTGACCCATGATCAGGAAGAGGCTATGGAGGTTGCCAGTCAGGTCGTGGTATTGAACCAAGGCCAAATTGAGCAACAAGGCGCCCCATCGGATATTTATGATCATCCAAAAAATGCGTTTGTTTCCAAATTTATTGGTCAAACCAATATCATCCAGGTTCAACAGTCGGAACATGACTGGTTAAGTAAAACTGGACTTGAAGGTGAATTAGGCTCTATTGCCCATATCCGGCCACAGCACATTAGTGTTACCAAGACTGATTCACAATCATCGCCTGTGATCATACGTGACTGGCAACATTTGGGGGCCATCATACGTATTGAGTTGTTTAATCCATTATTAAATAATCATTCAACTTTGCACGCCGAGATGCCAAGTGAACAATTTAAAGAACTTAATTTAAGCAAAGGCGACCACGTCAACGTCAATATCAGTCATGCCAACTGG
>RFQK01000310.1 GCA_009925045.1 Methylococcaceae bacterium | reverse complement strand
GCCGACTTTCAGGTTGTTATCTTTTAAAAAGCTTTTTTCGTTTGGATCAACACCAAACGCACTTAATAAGCCGGAAGCGTCTTTCCAATCATCGGAATGAGCGCCTTGTGCGCCCAAAACTAATAGGCCTGCTACTAATGAGCGAGACAAGGTTTTAGAGTTTTTCATTATGTTTCCTCTTAACAATATATACATCGCGTTTATATTTGCAATTTATATGCCATATTCCGTTTTGTTGAAAATCAACAACATGCGTTGCTTAATTACAAATTAATTGCACTGTTATGGTGAGTTTGTTGTTTTTTTGCACCAAATGACAACAAATATGACACGGATTTTCAGATCGAGTTTCATGGGTTGAAGACGGTTTCATTGGTCGGATAGTGTTTTTGCAAGATGCTTGTCTATTTTGGTGCGCTTAAATACATTTCGCACCAGTAGCGGGCGTTATGGGGTTAATAATTAGGTATTCTTCAATTAATGATCTTTAATTCAATGAGTTACAAACTGGCACGTAAACTGCTTTACCTCGAGTGAGATTTTTTAACTCAAATGTAGAGGTACATGAAATGAAGTTAATAACAGCAGTGGTTAAGCCATTCAAGCTTGACGATGTAAGGGAAGCGTTATCAGAAATCGGTGTATCCGGTGTGACTGTTACCGAAGTTAAAGGTTTTGGTCGTCAGAAGGGTCATACCGAATTGTATCGTGGTGCAGAGTATGTTGTGGATTTTCTGCCTAAAGCTAAAGTAGAAGTGGCTGTTGCCGACAGTCTGTTGGATCAGGCTGTTGCAGCCATCGTCAAAGTAGCAAACACCGGCAAGATTGGTGATGGCAAAATTTTTGTCAGCAATCTGGAACAAGTGATTCGCATCAGAACCGGTGAGTCCGGTGAAGAAGCCCTTTAATTCTATGGAGATGATTGCTATGAAACGAATGTCGTTTTTGTCAGTTTTGTTTGCATCGGTGCTTTATAGTCATGGTGCTTGGGCGCAGGAAGCGGTTGCAACGGTTAACAAAGGTGATACCGCCTGGATGATTGTCGCCACCTTGTTGGTCGCTTTAATGGTTATCCCAGGTTTGGCCTTGTTTTATGGCGGTATGGTGCGTGCCAAAAACATGTTGTCTATTTTGATGCAAGTGTTTGTCATTTTTTCGCTCACCGCAATTTTGTGGGCAACCTATGGCTACAGTATTGCTTTTACCGAAGGCAATGCCTTCTTCGGTGGCCTGGATAAAGCCTTCTTAAAAGGTATTACCCCTGATTCTATGGCGGCGACGTTTACTAAGACCGTTTATATCCCTGAATTTATCTACGTTGCTTTCCAATTAACGTTTTCCGCGATCACACCGGCTTTGATCATTGGTGCTTTTGCTGAACGCGTTAAATTCTCGGCTATCTTAGTGTTCACCATCATCTGGTTTACATTCGCTTATTTGCCAATGGCACACATGGTTTGGTACTGGGCAGGTCCAGATGCCTATACTGATGCGGCTGCGGCTGAAAAAGCGGCTGCCACTGCAGGCTTCTTGTTCCAAAAAGGCGCACTGGATTTTGCGGGTGGTACGGTTGTTCACATCAATGCGGGTATTGCCGGTCTGATCGGAGCGATTCTGGTTGGTAAACGTATCGGCTATAAAAAAGAATTTATTGCACCGCATAACCTGACCTTAAACATGGTCGGCGCTAGCTTATTGTGGATAGGCTGGTTCGGTTTTAACGCCGGTTCCAACTTAGAAGCGAACGGTTTGTCAGCCTTGGTATTCGTCAATACTTTGTTGGCTGCAGCGGCTGCTACTTTAGCTTGGGTGGGTGCTGAGTGGATTATTCGTGGCAAACCGAGCATGTTAGGAGCAACTTCAGGTGCGGTGGCTGGTTTAGTCGCTATTA
>RFQK01000309.1 GCA_009925045.1 Methylococcaceae bacterium | reverse complement strand
TTCGCCACTACGCGTATCGACACGAATCATTTCACCGATTTGCACAAACAAAGGCACACGTACCACAGCCCCCGTTTCCAAAGTAGCCGGTTTACCACCGCCACCCGATGTATCCCCTTTTAAACCAGGATCGGTTTCAGTGATGGATAATTCAACAAAATTAGGCGGTGTCACAGACAACGGCGAGTCATTCCATAGGGTCAGAATACAGGTATCCTGTTCTTTTAACCATTTGATAGTTTCACCAACAGCGGTTTTTTCAGCCTGATACTGTTCAAATGTATCCGGCACCATGAAGTGCCAAAATTCGCCGTCGTTGTATAGATATTGCATTTCACGATCGACAACATCCGCACCTTCGACGGTATCGCCAGATTTAAAGGTACGTTCGATTACACGACCGGTTTTCAGGTTTCTAATCTTAACGCGATTAAAGGCCTGGCCCTTACCTGGCTTGACGAACTCGTTTTCTATGATCGAACAAGGGTCGTTGTCGAGCATGATCTTCAAACCGCCCTTAAATTCGTTGGTGCTGTAAATCGCCATTTTTTCCTCGTGAAAAACAAACAGTAAGGTAGTGATTATAATAGATTCGCTTTTTAATCGGAAACCGGAGTGCTTTTGAACAACTCGAGCAACACATGGCAACAGGCCTTAGCCGAGGCATTTACTGATCTGGATAGTCTTTGCCACTATTTGCAACTTGACCCGAAAAAACTGCAGGTACTAAAAGAATATCAACAGTTTCCGCTCAAAGTGCCCCGCGATTTTGCTAATTTGATGACAGTCGGTGACCCCAACGACCCGTTGCTTAGACAAGTACTGCCCTTATCGCAGGAACTGATTGAACAACCCGGTTTCAGTGCCGATCCAGTGGGTGACTTAAAAGCCTTGGCAACCGAAGGTGTGGTTCATAAATACCAGGGCAGACTGCTGTTAATCAGCACCGGTGCTTGTGCTATTCATTGCCGCTATTGTTTTCGCCGAAACTTTCCGTACGGCGAACAGCAACTGGCCAGCAGCAAAATTCAACAGGCAATTGACTATATTCAGAGTCGACCGGAGATTACGGAAGTCATTCTGAGTGGAGGTGACCCTCTGTTATTAAATGACGAAAAATTAGCCAATCTTGTCAAAGCGCTAAACAAGATTCCGCAGTTACAACGCATCAGAATCCATACCCGTATACCTGTTGTGCTGCCCTCAAGAATAACGCCTGACTTGCTCGCGGTATTTTCGGAAAGCCGCTGCTCAATCATCGTGGTTTTACACAGTAATCACCCTAATGAATTGAGTGCGCAAGTCGAGACAGCCTGTCAAAACCTTAAAGCCAACCGTGTCAACCTTCTAAACCAGAGTGTATTACTCAAAGGCATCAACGACAACGCTGAAATTCTGCACCAGTTGAGTGAACGACTGTTTGCCTTAGGGGTGCTGCCTTATTACTTACATCAACTTGATAAAGCCAAAGGCACAGCCCATTTTGAAGTCGACGATAATGATGCACTGGAATTACTGGAAGCGCTCAAACAAACATTACCCGGTTATTTAGTACCCAAATTAGTTAGGGAACAAAGCGGAGCCCCCTATAAACACAATCTGTACTAGAATATAAAAATGCGACTAACCACCAGCGGTGGGTTTATAATCTGAACATTGTTTTTTGAAATTGTTTTTGCAAATGCATATCGCCCTCGACTTTAACGCTTCATATCTGGCAGCCGTACTGATGGGCTTGATCAGTAGTTTGCATTGCATAGGCATGTGTGGCTCCATCATTGGCACATTGACCTTTAGTCTCGCCCCTGAAATACGCGGCAATAAATTTCGTCTGTTCAATATCGTTCTCAATTACAACCTGGGACGCATTTCCTCTTATGCGATTGCAGGTACTCTGGTGGGTATCATGAGTGAAATCC
>RFQK01000308.1 GCA_009925045.1 Methylococcaceae bacterium | reverse complement strand
TTGTAAGAACTTGATGACAACAACTGAACACGAACGGCCTTAGCATTGGAGATAGTCGTTTTAGTGGACTTAAAACTTGCACCATTAATCGAATATTTTCCACCAGTAATGGTCAGTGGCGTTGCTGTATTAATTCCAGTGATCGTTATACTATTAGACGTGATAAGCGTTTTGGGCAAAGTTGAATTTTGCTGGGAAAAAGTAAATGGATCAGGTGACGTATCTTTAATAATCTTTGCTGCTTGCAAAGGAATCGAAAAAGAGACCATCCCAACACAAAATAAAAATCCAACCAGTCTATTGAACATGAAATTATTAAGAGAACAAGGAGCTGAAATAATCAGCTCCTAAATAGTAGTGGAAGGATTCTCTATACCAACTGGATATCAGCGTTGGTGATATGCGGGGCGCCTATCAAAGTCACAATAGTAACGGGGGAAGACTTTGTTCCGGCACCATCTATATCATAAGCAAGGGCTCCACTAGCGGTGTCATAAATAACGTGACTAGTATCCAATACTTTGAAGATTTTTTTACTAAGCAATAATTTATCCTCACCAACAACAAAATCAGTAATGACTGAAGCATTTTCAACAACTATTTTTTGGTCAAACACAAAACTGTCTTTGCCTGCACCGCCAGTCAAAATATCATGACCACCTTTACCAAAAAGAGTATTAGCCTCGGAATTACCTATTAAAACATTATCCAGGGTATTACCGGTTGCAGACTTAGCTTTATCTGTCAGTGTCAGGTTTTCAAGGTTTTTACCTAATATCCAATTGACACTACTTTCAACCTTATCAATCCCACTTTCAAGATCTTCAATGATTTTGTCTTTTAGGTTTTCAACACGGTAAGTATCGTTACCTAAACCACCATTTAACTCATCTACACCTGCGCCACCATCTAAAATATCATCGCCCTTGCCAGTTATGAGCTTATTGTTTTGACCGTTACCAGTTAAATTTGCATTGTTAAAACCAATGTACTTTCCAGAGACGATTGAATCGGCAAGTATGTAGACAGGTTGGTCAGTCTCAATTGAGCTTAATGATTGTGATGTGCTGACCGAGTTTGAAACCGTACTAATGACCTTTTCGTGAGCCCCCCCATCAAAATAGTCCGCAATCACTCGCAGTTTTTGACCTTGCAAAAAAGGCTCTACTTTAAAGTCAGGACTGTACGAAGAACTGCCATCAATATCTATCCAGCGTTGGCCATCAGTAGACATTTGCCAAGTATAAGTGGTACTCGAAGCTTTTTCAGAGGCATCAAGATCTGAATCAGAAATTTTGTTGTTGGCTTTAAGACTAGATCCTACTTTAGTATCACCGGAAATATCCACTGAACCAGAAGGCGCATCATTGACACCATAGGCCACAGGAAAAGTCACTGTTTTTTCTACGGTAACTCCACCCGCAGTAAATGCCAGAGTCAGCCTATCGTTTAACACTTCTTTAGCAGCAAGACTTTGAACGCTGGAAGCAGGCAATTTACTGTTATCCAATAAGTAGGTCCACGCGCCCTTAGCATCAACTGTTGCCTTTCCGTAAAGACCATCTGTTTTAACAGCTGCAGTGATTGTGTCTTTATCACCATCAGAGATTGTCAACTTACCGCCAATCAAACTGTAACTATCACCATTTTTGAAGGAAATTGGCGTAACACTTGCGCCCCGCCCCGTGTGTCCGACAGCCCCGGTATCGTCAGTGGTTTGATAGGCCCATAGCAGATGGTAAGGCGCAGTACTTAAATCATAATCGCCAACCGTATCCCCAGTATTCAGCAGTCGACTAGCCACAACCTCTGTCCCAACCGCAGTTTCAGTCGCTGACTTTAAGGTCCAGTCCTGTTTGACATCAATCGGTGGCTGAACTTTGGCCGTAGCAACCAGTCCATCAAAGGAATAAGATTTA
>RFQK01000307.1 GCA_009925045.1 Methylococcaceae bacterium | reverse complement strand
AACACGAATGATGCCATTATTGACGGAAATCAAGCCGCTGCGCATATTGCCTATCGGCTGAGTGAGGTGATTGCTATCTACCCTATTACCCCCTCCTCTGCCATGGGCGAGTGGTCGGATGAATGGGCAGCACATCGACAAAATAATATCTGGAATTGTGTACCTCAGGTCATTGAGATGCAGAGTGAAGGCGGCGCTGCAGGCGTGTTACACGGCGCCTTACAAGCGGGAGCATTAGCCACAACATTCACGGCCTCGCAAGGTTTGTTACTGATGCTGCCCAATATGTACAAAATTGCCGGTGAGTTAACACCCACGGTTTTTCATATTGCTGCCCGTGCCATTGCTTGCCAAGGCTTATCTATTTTTGGTGACCATAGTGATGTGATGTCGGCCCGTATGACAGGCTTTGCCTTATTATGTTCTAACACCCCACAGGAAGCGCATGATTTTGCACTCTTGGCTCATGCCACCACGCTATCGAGTCGCCTGCCATTTATGCATTTCTTTGACGGATTCAGAACTTCACACGAGCTTGCTAAAGTAGCAATCGTGGCTGACGACACCATCAAAGCCATGATCGATCAAGACTGTATTTTTCAACACAAACAACGGGCGCTGTCGCCTGATCACCCAGTGTTACGCGGAACTGCACAAAACCCGGATGTCTACTTCCAAGGACGCGAAACGGTAAACACTTATTACCAAGCGTTGCCGGAATTATTAGAGCAATCTATGCAGCGTTTCGCTGCACTGACTGGGCGCCAATATCAGTTGTATGAATATTATGGTGATGAACAAGCCCATGATGTCCTGATTTTAATGGGATCTGCAGTTGAGACTGCCTGTGAAACTGTGGACTATCTCAATGCCAAGGGGGCGAAAGCCGGCGTTTTAAAAATACGTTTGTTCCGACCATTTGTCGCTGCTCGTTTGATATCTGCCCTGCCCCAATCTTGTCGGCGAATTGCCGTTTTAGATAGAACCAAGGAACCAGGTGCCGAAGGTGAACCCCTATACAAAGACGTCTTAGTAGCGATTGCGCAAGCCTATACGCAACAACACAAATTCACGGTAATGCCAAAGGTAATCGGTGGGCGTTATGGACTGGGATCCAAAGAGTTTACGCCGGGAATGGTTAAAGCAGTCTTTGAAAATCTTGCGCTTGAACACTCTAAGAATGGCTTTACCCTAGGCATTGAGGATGATGTGTCGCATACCAGTCTTAGTTGGGATCAAGACTTTAGAACAGACAGTAATAGCAACGGTTTTCAGGCTTTATTTTATGGCTTGGGGAGCGACGGTACTGTCAGTGCCAATAAGAACAGTATAAAAATCATTGGTGACGCGACCGATTATTTTACCCAGGCGTATTTCGTTTATGATTCTAAAAAATCTGGCGCCATGACGGTCTCGCATTTGCGGTTTGGTAAAGGGGCGATTCGCTCTACTTACCTCATTGCACGCGGCGATGCGAATTTTATAGCCTGTCATCAACCTCAGTTCATCGATCGCTATGACATGCTCGATAATGCCGCTCCCGATTCAGTGTTTCTTCTCAACACCCCAACACCACTCGAGCAGGTGTGGGAAAACCTGCCTCAGCTCGCTCAGACACATATTTTGCAAAAATCCATACGCCTCTTTGTCATTGATGCCTACGCTGTGGCGCAAAAAACGGGTATGGGCAAACGTATTAATACCATTATGCAAACCTGTTTTTTTGCAATATCGGGCGTCTTACCCCAAGCAGAAGCCATTACCGCAATAAAACATGCGGTCGAAAAAACCTATGCCAAAAAAGGTCAACGCATTGTAGATCTAAATTTTAAAGCCATTGATGAAACACTGGCGAGTTTACACCCCCTATCTATCCCCTCTTCAACCAGCACTCCGGCTCCAATCAATTTTGCATCGCAA
>RFQK01000306.1 GCA_009925045.1 Methylococcaceae bacterium | reverse complement strand
TGCATATGCGAGAAAATAAAGAACACGCACCATATGATTTAAAACGTGCTGTAACAAAAAAAATGTCAAGGGGGAATAATGAATTTGATCAGCATGGACAAAATGATGCAAGAGAATGTTTAATATTCATTATTGATGCAATACATGAAGAAGTAAAATGTGATGTTGATGTAAATCACACAGAATTATCAGAAGAACAGAAAAAGCACTTGAAAAAGTATAAAATTTATGTTTCAATTCAAGCAGATAAGGAAATAAGCAAAGATATAAAAAGAAATGTGTTGTGTCAATATTTTGATTATTCAAGAGATAAAATATTTTACGGCTTTGGTGAGAAACTTTTTTTAAACCCACTCAATGGTAATGGCTCTGCTCATCGGCGACTATCTATTTCGATTGCGCACAAAAAAAGACCCGCTCGAAAGCGGGTCTTTGTCGTTTGATGATCGCACTGAAAAGGGGTGCGGATCAGAACTTGTAGTTCACACCCGTGCGGATCAGGCCGATGTCGTTGCCGACCTTGCCGATGGTGCCGACATTCTTGTTTTCGAGGCCGACATAGAGGCCTTCAACGCGTGCCGATACATTGTTGGTGATGGCATAATCAACACCGCCGCCCAGAGCATAGCCGTTGCGCCAGCCGGAGGAATTGCCGGTCGAGGTGGTGATTTTTTCATTGCCGCCCGCATAGCCACCGGTGACATAAGGCATCACACGGTCAAAGGCATAGCCGACGCGACCACGCACGGTGCCGAGCGTGTCGAGGCGGGCTTTGTTGCCTGCGGTGCCGGTTGAGGAGGCCTTGCCTTCAATGCCGCTGTAATCCATATCGGCTTCAACGCCGACAACGAATTTGTTGGGGAGCTGCTGATTGTAACCAGCCTGTACGCCGCCCACGAAATTGCCGCTGATCCAGCGGTCAGAGCCAGCGCAGTAAAGCCGAGGGCCAAAGTCTTTTTCATCGTTAGTCTCCAGTTTTCAGATCAAGATTTTCTGTATTGTTTAAAAATAAATCCAGTATTCATAAGTAAATACTGAATAATGATCGCATCCATGGCCCTTATTTCGACGAAGAAAATGGCAAGAATGTGATTGCTCTGTGTCTATGTTACGATTTTTTCTATGAAAAATGGTGAACAAAACCTTAATTTACTTTGTCCGGGAAGGGTCAGAACTTGTAATTGCCACCCAATCTCAACACATTGGTGGAATTGCCGAGGTTCACTTGTCCGGTCGAGCCCGGATAGGTTTCGTGCCCGAATTCGTAATGCAGCAATTCGCCACGAATGGTGAAACGGGGGTCCACCATCAGTTCCGCACCCAGACCCGCAACCCATCCGTAACTGGTGGTGTTGTGCTTGCCATTGGTGCTTTTATATTCGGTCCCGCTGCCGGCCAGCCCTGCTGTGCCATAGCCCAGAAGATTGCTGGCAAAGGCATAGCCTGCGCGCCCGCGGCCTGAAACGGTCCAGTTCTGGCGGTAACTGTCAGCCACAGAGCGGCTCAGCAAATCACTGGCGGTGTAATCAGCCTCCAGCCCGTAAACAAAGCGGTCGGATTGCCAGTTATAGCCACCCTGCAGGCCGCCTGCCGCACCGGAAATACGATTGGGACCGGCCTTGCCGATGCCCGATCCGTAACCGGAGGAGGTAGTGCTGTTATAATTGGATTTGTAATTATTGGCGTTGTTATAGCCGTTATTGCGGGTGAAATCCGCCGCCTGACCGGTTGAGACAGACAAAACAACACCGAGACCGCAAGCGGCGAGAAGCGAAAGACGCGAGACAGATATTGGGTGTTTGAACATGGCAGACCTCCTGAACCCGAAATGGGGTTGGTATGCCGTCTGTTTTAAAAGTTTAGCGGAGCCGCTAAAAGGAAAGCTTGGGATTAGGGTCAACAAGTTCTAAACGATGAGGGACTTGTAAAGGACTTTGTTAACAGGCATGGC
>RFQK01000305.1 GCA_009925045.1 Methylococcaceae bacterium | reverse complement strand
TAAAAGTTTACGGATTAACAGTGTGTCTGCCACTACGCGTCATGGTCGACACACCACCACGGCCGCAACTTTGTATCATCTGCCGGAGGGTGGCGATTTGATTGACAGTCCCGGCGTGGCTATTTTTGGTTTAGCAGGACTGACTGAAGCGCAATTAGCCTGGGGCTTTCGTGAGTTTCAGCCGTTTATAGGCCAATGTCGTTTTAATGACTGCCGACATGTCAACGACAAGGATTGCGCTATACGTCATGCGGTTGAAAACGGTCAGATTACGCCACAACGTTATCAGCGCTTTTTGAAGTTACGCGAAAAAATGCCAGTCAGTCACTATTAAATGGCTCAAATCGCATTCAGCAGCGCTAATTCTGCCGGATGCGGACGCATATAATGAGAAGCCTCAATAAAGGGGTCAGGCTCACGTCGGAAATGATGACGTAATAAAGTCAGGGGCACAATCAAGGGGATATTACCAATCCGATAGCTTTCTATGGTCTCGACCAGTTCTTGCTTGTCGTCGGCTTCAAGCTTGGTTTTTAAATAGCCTTGAATATGTTGCAAAACATTGACGTGATTACCCCGCGTAGCGACAATTTTTAAACACATCATCAAATCCAATAAATATCGCTGAGCAACTTGCTCAAGATTGTCAGGACGAGCATCAGCGACTAAGCGTCCCAGATCACGGGCCTGATTCTGGTTATGACTCATGGCAATTAATTTATGCTGACTATGAAACACCATTAATTTATGGGTGGTTAAACCGGATGCGCATAAATCTCGCCAGCGGCGCATCACAAAAACCCGTTGGATAAAGTTTTCCCGTAAGGCGGCATCCCCCAAGCGACCTTCTTCTTCCAGTGGTAAAGCGGGAAAATGATCTTGTAGATAGGCCGCGAATATTCCCCGCCCTTCTTTAGCCGGAACCTCATGCTTATACACTTTGACTCTTTCCATGCCACAACTGGGTGAATCCTTCTTTAAAATGTATCCACACAAAGAGCCTAACCAATCGGCTTGTAAAGGCCCCACAGCCTGCAATTGTTCAGTCACATCCAGCGCATGATCTTTAACGCCAACAACCCGAATATGATCGCTGATCTGCCGTAATTGCACGGCGGGTCTAGGAATGCCCATCCCACTGGCGACTTCCGGACAAAAGGATCTGAACTCAAAAAACTGGCCTAAGGTTTTCTGAATATAACTGTGATATTTATGCGCACCGTCATAGCGCACCTGTTCGCCCAGCAAACAACCGCTGATACCTACCGAGATTTTTTCCATTATGTCCTGTTGACTATAAAGCTAACAATCACCCCATTGGGTAATCATTTGTTGGCAATTAAAAAAGATTTGCGGATATTGATCGAGAATCACCCAGCGTAACCAGAATTCTGCCCAAGCAAGCAAGGTGATTAATCTGGCCAGACTGGACCATAGTTTACGCGTGGTTTGATCAGAACAACGCCACACTGCCCCTGTCCAGTACACTAAAGGCATAGCCAGAATGATATGCACAGTGACCCAACTGGCTACGGTAAAACTACCTTCTTCAATTCGATAATCGATATAAACCAGAGCGGCATTGAATACGACAAAAAAAGGCCAGAAAGCATCTTTGAGGGCTAATTGACCTAACCAACTGGCATGCAAGTAATAATAAAGGCTTGCCGATTCTCTAAGCTCCCAGTATTCAGCCGGACGCGGGGTAAACCAGTCTACGATTAAACCAACCGCAACAACGATACCCAAGGCCTGTAACTCGGTTAAATAATCGGTAAATGCAAAAAGCAAAGATAGTGTATTAATTAGCATATCAACCTCATTTCCCTGAGCTTACCGTAAATTGACTGTTTGACCAGACTAAGTCCCCGTTTGCACGGGCGCTGATTCAGGATTGTCTTCAACCGGGCCAGGCAATTGTTTACCCGCCATCAATTCATCGATCTGGAATTTGTCTATGGTTTCCCA
>RFQK01000304.1 GCA_009925045.1 Methylococcaceae bacterium | reverse complement strand
AACATCTGGGTGTTAAAGGTCATGAATTCGGTGCAACCACCGGTCGCAAACGTCGTTGCGGTTGGTTTGATGCGGTTTCCATGCGTAAATCTCCAGCTCTCAGACCGCGACGCGCGACTTTGTCTTCATAGGCAGGACCAATGCCACGACCAGTGGTGCCAATCGCTTTATTGCCACGGGCTTTTTCACGGGCCTGATCGATGGCAACGTGAATAGGTAAGATCAGTGCACAAGCTTCACTGATGGTTAAGCGATTTCTGACGGGTACACCGGATTTTTCCAGAATATCGATTTCTTTCATTAAGGCTTGTGGGCAAAGCACCACACCATTGCCTATCATGCACTGCACGCCTTCACGTAACACACCGGAGGGTATGAGATGCAAAACGGTTTTTTCACCATTGATGACTAAAGTATGGCCTGCATTATGGCCACCTTGAAAACGAACGACGGCAGCCGCCTGTTCAGTGAGTAGGTCGACGAGTTTACCTTTGCCTTCGTCGCCCCATTGTGTACCAATCACTACAACATTCTTTCCCATTTTTTGAACCTTAAACGTATGGTTTAACTACCCAGTGTGTATCTTGTTTTTCGAGTATGGCTGTACAACCCAAGTCCTGAGCTTGACCGGACTGATTGGGTAGATGCTCAATAACTGTTATGCCTTGTGCGCGCAAATCGCGGATCTGTTGGTAAAGATCAGAGTCGTCGACACTTGGTGCAAATATGATGGTTTTGCGTGATTGACTGACGCTGGCGCGATATAAATTCACTAAAATACGCAAATCGGCACTGAAACCTGTCGCCGCCCGGGCACGACCAAAAATTTGTCCGATATTGTCATAGCGACCACCGCGGGCGATTTCACGTCCTACGGACGGGATGAAGGCCGCAAAGACGATACCGGTGTGATAGTGGTAGCCGCGCAATTCACCTAGATCAAAACTGACTGCCAGTTGTGGAAAATCGCGTTGTAATTTATCCGCTAGTTGACTGAGATCGGCAAGGGCTGTATTCAGATCAGTGAGTTGATCACCAAACAGTTGCTGAGCCTGATTCAGGATAGTGCGGTCGCCATTGAGTTTGGCGAGTGCTGCTAAGGCTTGTTTATGTGATGCATCGATAGCAAATGATTCGACGAGTTCGTGGAGTTCCGCGACGGCTTTGCGTTGTAGGACATCAAATAATTCAGCTTCCTGTTCGCTGCTCAATCCGGCTGCCTGGCTGAGACTGCCAAAAATGCCGACATGGCCCAGATCCAGATGAACGTTTTCAATGCCGCTAATGGCTAACATTTCCAGCATCAAGCGAATGACTTCGTAATCACTTTCTATGCCTTGGTGACCATAAAGTTCAGCACCAATTTGCATGGGGCTACGCGTCTTTTCCAGTCCATCACCCACTGCATTTAAGGTGGTACCAGCATAGCAAAGTCGAGTAGGCCAGTCATGCTTGAGATTATGCACATCAATTCTGGCTACCTGTGGAGTCATATCGGCTCTTACACCCAGAATTTGACCACTGAGCGGGTCAGTTAATTTAAAGGTTTGTAAATTCAGATCATGACCTGAACCGGTTAATAAGGAATCCAGATAATCCACAAATGGAGGAATTACCAGTTGATAACCCCAGCTAGCAAAAGTATCGAGTATCTGACGTCTTAGGGTTTCAAGATATTCAGCCTGTTCAGGAAGGACTTCATCAATCCCGTCTGGTAACAGCCATGAGTCTTTTTTTTGCATTGTCATGTCCTAATCACAGAAAACGCCCCGGGATGGAGCGTTGTCTGCGGATTTAAAGAAGCTTATTTCTGTTGATTTTTAAAATACTTGAAGAAGTCCGAATTCGGTTCTAAAACCATAATATTGCCATTCTTACCCAAGCTTTGTTTGTAGGCAATCATGCTACGGTAAAAGGCATAGAACTCGCTATCATCGCTGGATGCTTTTGCAAACAGTTCCGCCGCTTTC
>RFQK01000303.1 GCA_009925045.1 Methylococcaceae bacterium | reverse complement strand
CGAACAAGATGTTGTTGACGGCTTGGTTAGATTAAAAGTTGTTGAGGGGACGGTCGAAAACCTTAAGGTCAGTGGATCTCGATATTATTCACTGGGCAAGATCACCGATAAAATTCCTGCCCTGGCAGCTGGTAGCGTTCCGCATATGCCCAGCGTTCAGCAACAAATGGCTGATTTGAGCAAAGAATCGACTGATAGACAGATTACTCCTATTTTCAGAGCGGGTTCCACGCCAGGTAAAACTGAAGTCGAGCTAAAAGTTAAAGATGAATTGCCTCTCCATGGTGGGGTTGAGATCAATGGTAATAATTCACAATCCACAACGCGAACTCGGCTGATTTCCTCACTTCGGTATGACAACCTCTGGCAAAAATTTCACAGTGCTTCTTTGCAGTTTCAGACATCACCTGAAAATAATCAGGAAGTTGAGGTCTGGTCAGGAACCTATGTGTTACCTACCGGGTGGGAAGATACTCGTTTAGCCTTATACGGGATTGGCATCAGTTCCAATACCCAATTAGGTGCTAGTGTTGGTGGGATGTCAGTTGTTGGTACCGGTTCTATCTACGGTGCGCGACTGATTAAGCCTTTGGCAACTTTAGAAAGCTATCAGCATAGTTTTTTGCTGGGTTTTGATCATAAAAGTTTTGATCAGGCGATGGGCTTACAAGGACAGGATAAGCAAAGTTCGCCTATTAGTTACCCAGTGTTTCAGCTAGGTTACGATGGCAGTTGGCGTGGTGACAGCCATCAGACTTCTTTAAGCTCGGCGCTACATTTTGCGGTCAGAGGCATGGGTACCGATGCCGCTCAGTTTTACGACAGAAGGTTTAAAGCAAAACCCGATTTTGCCTATATAAGCAGCGAATTAAAGCATCTCCAAGATATTTTTCTGGATATGCGTCTCAGCGCTCGTCTATCCGGACAACTAGCGAACGGACCATTGATCAGTAATGAACAGTTTTCTGCAGGCGGGATGCAGAGCGTTAGGGGTTACCACCAGACCCAACAACTCGGTGACGACGGTGTGAACCTATCATTTGAGTGGCAAAGTCCACAGTTAGTGAAAACTGAATGGGATTTTGCGCAAGGCTTAAGAGCTCATGCTTTTGTTGATTATGCGTATCTGAGGATAAGAGATGCCTTACCGACCAACCCGGATTACTACACATTGGCAGGTACCGGCTTGGGTTTACGCTGGCAACTGATTAAGCATTTCGTTGGACAACTGGATTGGGCATACCCATTGTATCGCCAAGGTGTGGTTGGGGTCGGTGATCAACGTGTTGATTTTAGATTAGCCTATGAATTCTAGATCTGAGTTGTTTCAAGCTCATTTAGCTTAAGTACACACTATGAATCAACAACATAACGCTGTTCTTAACTTTAAACTCAGACCCTTGTCCTTGGCCATTCGTGTTTTGATGACCAGTGGTCTGGCAATCGCGAATACCTATGCCAAAGATCCGGTGCTGCCAGAAGCATTAAATTCTTCTGCGCTGGCGACCAGTGGTGCTGCCGCATACACCCAATCTGGCCATCTAGGAACGATAAAGCAAACCACTGATAAAGCTATTCTGGAGTGGAAAAGTTTTAATATTGGTAGTGGTGATAAAGTTGTTTTTGATCAGCCTAATGCCACCTCAGTTGCACTCAATAACATCCATCAGTCTGACCCAAGCCAGATTATGGGATCACTAAAGGCTAATGGTCAGATCTATTTGGTGAACCAGAATGGTTTTGTCTTTGGAAAAGATTCACAAGTAAATGTTAACTCGTTTGTGGCCAGCACCTTAGGCATTAGTCGGGATGTTTTTGAACGAGGACTCACTAAAGTTTTCAATATAGATAATTCTGCGGCATTGCAAGGCAATGGAGAGGTCTATCTTAAAAACGATCAGGGGGATTTTCTGCTTGATCAAACAGGCCAGAAAATCAAAATCCAGATCATGCTGGAGTCTGGTGCGGATATCAAAACTG
>RFQK01000302.1 GCA_009925045.1 Methylococcaceae bacterium | reverse complement strand
GTTTATTCAAGAGCAGAACTCTGTTAATGCTGAAGCTTATTCCACTGTTGGGCGCAGAATTATCACAAAAACCTTAAGCCAAGTCCTCGCCGTCGCCGCTTTAACACGCGCAACTTTGTCGGGTTGCCAACAAATCTAGATTCAATAGAGACGGCGGCAGCAACGAATCGAAAGCGGATAATCTGAGCTTAAATTGTGGCGACACCCTTTGTTAACAGGCATAGAACAATAAAAGACAAAGTGATATTCTAATAGCAATGGAAGCAAATAAGAGTTATCGCGATGTTTACGCGCTTTTCCGAACACGCCTTACAGCATTATCCCGAGATATACCTGCCTAGATTGATTAATACACAACAAACTTTGCCCTTATTTGGCGGCAAGGTATCGGCAGGCTTCCCCTCGCCAGCGGATGATTATGTGGAGAAATCACTGGACCTTAACCAGTTCCTGGTTGCTAAACCTGCGGCGACTTTTTTTGTGAAAGCTCAGGGTGACTCGATGCTAGGTGCGGGCATTCACCATGATGATATTCTGATTGTCGACCGTTCTGTAGAAGCCACACCAGGCAAGATCGTGGTCTGCGCATTAAACGGCGAACTGACTGTTAAGCGCCTGGTACAACGGGAACAGGCTTGGTATTTACAACCGGAAAACCCTGTTTATCCCGATATTTTGATACAGGATGAACTGGATATGGTGATCTGGGGGGTAGTCACAAGCGTTATCCATAGCGTCTGATGTCTGCTCTGATTGCGCTGGTTGATTGCAATAATTTCTACGCATCCTGTGAACGGGTGTTTAGACCCGACTTGATCGGCAGACCTGTCGCGGTACTGTCTAACAATGATGGCTGTATTGTATCCAGAAGCCAGGAAGTAAAAGCACTGGGAATCCAGATGGGAGTACCGGTGCATCAGGTCAAGAATCTGATTGAGCAACACCGCATACAGCTATTTTCATCTAACTACACCTTATATGCTGATATGTCACAGCGAGTGATGAGTACTCTCGCTGAATTTACCCCCGATATGGAAATCTATTCCATTGATGAAGCCTTTCTTGACCTGAGCAATCTCTACCCCTGTCAACAGAATGCTGAGGCTTATGCGTTGCGAATTAAACGCACCGTACAACGTTATACGGGCATCCCAGTCTGTATCGGCATGGGACCGACCAAAACCCTGGCCAAACTGGCCAATTTTGCGGCTAAAAAATGGCCACGCACTCAAGGCATACTAGACCTCACGGATAGTCAACGCCGCCATAAACTCATGGCTATCGTGCCGGTCAATGAAGTCTGGGGCATAGGCCGCAAAATCAGTCAGCGACTCAATGCACTAGGCATTCATAGCGTACTGGATTTAGCCCGTCAGGATCCTGAATACATACAGCAACAATTCAATATCGTCGTCGCCCGCACTGTCATGGAACTCAACGGCATCGCCTGCCTGGATCTGGAGGCTATTGCGCCTAACAAACAACAAATCATTGCTTCGCGCAGCTTTGGTGACAAACTGCTGACATTTGAAGAATTGGCCAGAGCTATTGCAGATTACGCCAGTCGCGCTTCAGAAAAGTTACGCCAGCAACACAGCCGGTGCAAACATATTTCGATCTTTATCCATACCAATCCATTTAGCCAAACCGACCCTCAATATTACCGATCGGCCGGTAGTAAACTCGTGGTAGCCAGCAACGATGTCAGGCTACTCAGTAAAACCGCGACCCAATTACTCAGCGAGATTTTTCAGCCTGGCTACAAATATCACAAATGCGGGGTAGTACTGTCAGACATTCAGGCGAACAGTCAACCAGCGCAAATGGATTTGTTTCAGCAAACCAACCAAGCTTCGGACAATGCGCACCTAATGCGTACGCTGGACGCTATTAATCAACGCTTTCCGCAATCAACTGTCATTGCAGCGAAAGGTTTCGATCGTAGCTGGAAAGCTAAAGCTGAGCACGCAACCCCCCACT
>RFQK01000301.1 GCA_009925045.1 Methylococcaceae bacterium | reverse complement strand
CATTCAGAGACGCCGCCTTATCCGGCAAATTGGCAAGCGCATCTGTTGCAGACGGACTTCCCGGACAAAAACTCGTGCCTTTTGTTTATTTCACCAACGAAAAAGATAAATCGGGACATTATCATCCCTTTATGAATATTGTGAGCTATACAATCCCCGGCATGCCCCAAGGCCTGTTAGATGTACCTGGACCGCCTTATCTGGGCAAAGGTAGCGCAAGCACCCCGGTTACGCGGTATTCGAATTTAGGTTATTTTTTGGCACGTATTCCGATGAAAGACTACGGACAAGTCAAAAATGTCACCGATAATCTCATGTCTCCTGGCAGTGATCGCTGGGCCTTGAATCTTGTAACAGACAGTCATTGTGGCGAAGCAAATTCTCCGATAAGCGTATGCCCCGCTTATGATCACTATAATTACGCCAGTACCGCAGACGCGGGTATTTTGGTGGATGGTTCCATCATTTTTCCATTGCTTAACAATGCGCTAATGCCTTCTCAATGGAAAGGAGAGTTATCAACCTATGGTTGTCATGTTGGCCAAGGCGGGGATGGACCTCATTGTCATTCTGACGGCTTCAGCACTGGCCAAAATAGCGTGACACTCTATAACGACACTGATTATGTCAACAAAGCGCATCCTCCTTTAATAGGCTTTGCTTATGATGGAATTGCCTTATTTGGGCTGTATCGGGGCATTAAAGATTCCAGCATGAATGGCTATTCTGAAGCGCTTGATGACTTCGGCGCCCATAATCACGATGGTATGGGCTACCATTATCATGCCCACACCGCTATTTTGCCGGATTCGTACACGATCAACACAAACGGTTTACACATAGACGCTAGAAGCAATCCGGTCAATGTCTTATTAAAGGGCGCTTGGGCGGGCAACATTAATGCTGTGCCTTATTTCGGATATAAGGATGATTTTCTGACCAATCAATATTTGGGGGGTATGTAGGCTATGGTGGCACACAAATAACTGACATAAAAAAAGCGGTTAAAGAACCGCTTTTCGTTCAATTAGTTACACACTGTGTAAGTAATGATATGGCCTGAATTTAAAATAGTCTATTTAATTCAATGCCTTACCCATCACTCCCACTCAATGGTAGCAGGCGGCTTTCCGGAAATATCGTATGTCACTCGCGAGATACCTGATACTTCATTGATAATACGACGTGAAATCAAATCCAGAAACTCATAGGGCAAATGCGCCCAGCGTGCGGTCATGAAATCAATGGTTTCAACTGCACGGATCGCGATCACGTAATCGTATTTACGACCATCCCCCATCACACCCACCGATTTCACCGGTAAAAATACCGCGAAGGCCTGACTGACTTTGTCGTACAAATCATGCCGATACAATTCTTCGATGAAAATTGCATCTGCCTGACGCAGTAAATCCGCATATTGCTTTTTTACTTCCCCTAAAATACGCACACCTAAACCTGGACCCGGGAAAGGATGACGATAAATCATATCGGCAGGCAAACCTAATTCCAGACCCAGTTTACGCACTTCATCTTTAAATAATTCACGCAAAGGCTCGACCAGTTTCAGCTTCATGTCTTCCGGCAAGCCACCGACATTATGATGAGATTTGATCAAATGGGCTTTACCGCTCTTAGCACCGGCTGATTCGATAACATCCGGATAAATGGTGCCTTGTGCCAACCATTTGGCATCGGTCAGTTTGCTGGCTTCTTCGTCAAAAATTTCTACAAATAAGCGACCAATAATTTTACGTTTTTGTTCGGGATCATTGACTCCTGCCAAGGCGGCCATATAACGGGCTTCGGCATCCACACGTATGACCTTAATGCCCATATGCTGAGCGAACATGGCCATTACCTGATCGCCTTCGTTCAAACGCAACAGTCCCGTATCCACAAACACGCAAGTCAGCTGATCACCAATGGCTTTATGCAGTAATGCAGCCACAACAGAAGAATCCACACCACCCGACAAGCCCAGAAT